>JAUICT010000069.1 GCA_030429325.1 Bacteroidia bacterium | reverse complement strand
TGACACGCAAGAAAATCTAGATTTCCATAGAAAAGACCACGAAGCAAAAGGAAAGACTTTTATTTACAATTGGCATAATCGTACAAAATTGTCAAACTCACTGTCGCTTTCCCAAGAAGAGGTAACGGCAAAATTGGATTCTGGTGAAGATTACGTTATCCGTTTTAAGTCCCCGCAAGACGAAGAACTCGTTCTACAAGATATCATCCGTGGCGAAATTAAAATAGACACCAACATTCTGGATGACAAAATCCTTTTTAAAAGTGATGGTATGCCCACCTATCATTTAGCGAATATTGTGGATGATTATTTGATGGATATCTCCCATGTAATCCGAGGCGAAGAGTGGCTTCCCTCCTTGGCCCTACATACATTATTGTATAAAGCATTCGGGTGGACCGCGCCACAATTTGCGCATTTGCCCCTTATTATGAAGCCAGTTGGAAAAGGTAAACTGAGCAAGCGGGATGGAGAAAAAGGAGGATTCCCTGTTTTTCCACTCACATGGAACGAATCAAAAGGATATAGAGAGGCAGGGTTTTTCCCAGAATCAGTTGTTAACTTTTTGGCCCTCTTAGGTTGGAACCCTGGAACCGAACAAGAAATTTTTTCCTTGGATGAGCTTATCGAATCCTTCTCTTTGGAACGGGTAAACAAATCAGGAGCCCGATTTGACCCAGAAAAAAACAATTGGTATAATCAACAGTGGTTGCAACGAAAGACTGATGAAGAATTGGCCGACTTGTTTCTTCAAGAGCTCTCTAAAAGACCAGAGACCATTGAAACATCCAAAGCATATGTCCAAAAAGTGGTGGGACTCATCAAGGAGCGGGCAAGTTTTGTTTCTGACTTTTGGGAACTGGGCGGCTATTTTTTTGAAGCTCCTACCGAATACAATGAAAAGGCGGTAAAAAAACAATGGAAGGAAGATACGCCACAAATCATGGACCATGTTGTTTACATCTTGGAAAGCATCGATGATTTTTCCTCCGCTGCTATTGAAGAAAAGGTAAAAGCTTGGATTGCAGAACAAGAACTTTCCTTTGGAAAGGTAATGCCCCCTCTGCGATTGGTTATTGTTGGGGATATGAAGGGTCCCCACCTATTTGATATCATGGAACTTATTGGTAAAGAAGACAGTATAGGGCGAATTAAAAGTGCGATTTCCCTCTTGTCCTAATAAAGATTCTGTAACAAATCTTGACGGTTGACTACTGATATGTTGGAGAGTTTTGTAAATTCCATTTCTAACATAAAATCTAATCAACATGGGCAACTACTTACTATTACCAATTGTATTTCTTGGGCTTATTGTTCTATTTAAGTTCTTCTTCATTGTAAAGCAACAGACCGCCGTGGTTATAGAGCGGTTTGGTAGATTCCAAAGTATTCGCAATTCCGGATTACAAATGAAAATCCCATTAGTGGACCGTATTGCAGGAAGGCTTAGTTTAAAAATTCAACAGCTTGATGTTATTGTAGAGACCAAAACTTTGGACGATGTATTCGTGAAACTCAAAGTTTCTGTACAATATGTGGTCATCAAAGACAAGGTATATGATGCTTTCTACAAATTGGAATACCCCCATGATCAGATAACCTCCTATGTTTTTGATGTGGTCCGTGCCGAAGTTCCCAAAATGAAGTTGGACGACGTCTTTGTGAAAAAAGATGATATTGCCATCGCAGTAAAGTCCGAACTACAGGATGCCATGCTGGAGTACGGTTATGACATCATCAAGACCCTAGTGACCGATATTGACCCCGATTCCCAGGTAAAAGCTGCTATGAACCGAATCAATGCATCGGAACGTGAAAAAATTGCAGCCCAATTTGAAGGGGATGCAGCCCGAATCCTTATCGTGGAAAAAGCAAAGGCCGAGGCAGAAAGCAAACGACTTCAAGGACAAGGTATTGCCGATCAACGTCGAGAAATTGCAAGAGGTCTTGAAGAATCCGTTGAGGTTCTTAACAAGGTTGGCATTAACTCCCAAGAAGCTTCTGCTTTAATCGTGGTCACACAACATTATGACACGTTACAGGCCATCGGTGAAGAAACCAACACCAATCTCATTCTTCTACCCAACTCACCACAAGCTGGGAGTGATATGCTCAACAATATGGTAGCCTCTTTTACGGCAAGCAACCAAATTGGTGAAGCCATGAAAAAACAAAACAAAAAGAAAGAAGAATAATTTTCAACTTTTAGTACATTGAAAAAGGGAGCTTTTTAGCTCCCCTTTTTATTGTTTCCCCAAATATCCTCGATTTTTGACAAAAAACTCATTTAAACCCTTTTACGAGAAGATCTATACTTTACAAAAGGAATTGGGTTGTCTTGTTTCAAAAATGCCTTAAACAAGCTAAAAACAAGCAGGTTTTCATAAGAAAACCAAATGGTATTTAATGTTGTAATAAGAAAAAACTATGTTAGTTTTTTTGCTCCAATTTTGCCCAAGTATCCCTCAACGTAACTGTTCGGTTAAAAACCAATTGTTCGGGAGTGGAGTCCTTGTCAACATTAAAATATCCCAATCGTTGAAATTGAAATTGGTCTCCGGATTTTGCCTCTTTTAAACTTGGTTCCACATATCCGGTAATCTTTTGCAAAGAATCGGGGTTTATAAAATCCATAAAGTCTTTATCCTTGTGTCCATCTGGAGTAGCATCATTAAATAGACGATCGTACAGACGAACTTCTGCTGTTACGGCATGCGGAATGGAAACCCAGTGCAAAGTTCCCTTTACCTTTCGCAAACTTTCTTCGGTACCAGAACCACTCTTACTTTTGGGATCATATGTACATTGCACCTCAATCACATTACCATCTTCATCTTTGGTACAGCTTTCAGCTTTTATGATATATCCGTTCTTCAACCGTACTTCTCCACCCAACTTTAACCTAAAAAATTTGCGATTGGCCTCTTCCTTAAAATCTTCCTGTTCTATGTAAAGTTCTCCTGAAAAAGGCACCCTTCTGTTTCCAGCAGACTCATCCTCTGGATTATTCTCGGCATCCAACCACTCCTCTTTGCCCTTTTCATAATTGGTAATCACCAATTTCAATGGATTGAGAACAGCCATGACACGGGGAGCAATCTTATTCAAATGTTCCCGGACATGAAATTCCAATAAGGAAACATCAACCACATTTTCACGTTTGGCAATGCCAATGGTATCCGCAAAGTTTCGGATGGATTCCGGGGTATACCCTCTCCTACGCAATCCGGAAATGGTAGGCATTCTGGGATCATCCCATCCATTTACAACACCACTTTCCACAAGTTGAAGCAATTTACGCTTGCTCACAACGGTATGGCTTAGGTTTCTCCTAGCAAATTCACGTTGTTTGGGGCGTAATTTATCAGAATCTACCAGTTGGTCTAAAAACCAGTCATAAAGCTCCCTATGCGGCAAAAACTCTAGTGTACAAAGGGAATGCGATACTTGTTCAATGTAATCGCTCTCCCCATGGGTCCAGTCGTACATAGGATAAATACACCAATCGGTATTGGTTCTATGGTGTGGTTTGTGAAGAATGCGGTACATAACCGGGTCCCGCATCAACATATTGGTTGAGGCCATATTTATCTTTGCCCGAAGTACGTGTGCACCTTCTGCAAATTCGCCATTCTTCATGCCTTCAAAAAGTTCTAAATTTTCCTCAACCGAACGGTTACGGAAAGGGCTTTCCGTCCCAGCCTCCGTTGGCGTTCCTTTTTGACTTGCTATCGCTTCCGAAGATTGACTGTCTACATAGGCCTTTCCTTGTTTGATCAGCTCCACAGCCCAGTCGTACAATTGCTGAAAATAATCAGATGCGTAGCATTCCGTATCCCATTCATAGCCCAACCAAGAAACGTCGTCCTTAATAGCGTCCACATATTCCTTTTCTTCCTTGGCAGGATTGGTGTCATCAAAACGAAGATTCACTGGGGCATTGTAACGCAGTCCCAGCCCAAAATTTAGACAAATGGAGCTTGCATGCCCAATGTGCAAATACCCGTTAGGTTCAGGAGGAAACCGAAAACGCAGGCTTTCCCGACTATACCCATTCTTTAGGTCTTCCTCAACAATATGCTCAATAAAATTCAGCGATCTAACTTCTTCGGCCATATACAAAATTTGAAGCGCAAAGGTAGTAAAAACGTGTCTTGGTAGCTAAAAATCACGGTTTAGTGTATACAAAGTATGGTGTTTCACAACACTTTTGAAGCTACCTACAACAATATCTTTCCTTTGGCCGAAAATAAAATCATATTTGTTATTAGAATACTATGCGAAAATAGGGCGTTGTGAAACGCTCAAAAGAACGAAAACATTAAGGGGCACAAACTAACGGGCATTTATTGCCCTCAACCTCTTAAAACTAACGGTGATGAAAAAAAGTAGTTCAACGTATGGCATTCTAGTACTGGTCCTTGCAATTTTGCTGGCCGTACCTTCTATGCAAGCACAGGTCTTAAACAAGCCTACAGCAGCAGACAATCCCAATCTTGCAGGAAACTCTGCATGGACAGCTGCATGTGCTTCTTCCGGTTTCAACGAGTATTTTGTGAACTTTACTTGGAACATTCCCTTGGTAAACTCCGACAACGAGTTTGTGCTGGAGCTTTCAGATGCCAATGGGAATTTTGGGGCTCCTACGGAATTGGCCCGTGTTGCAGACAAAAATACAGTGTTCGATTTTGAGTTTCAGTTTGCCATCCCAGACAACATACGTGGAGAAAATTACAAATTTAGAGTACGTAGCACCAGTCCGGCCAAGACCAGCCCTGCATCTGATGCTTATCCGATGTATTATATCGACTATAACTCTCCCTTGCTCATTAGCGAGAATGGTAGTGGAAGTATTCCTTCTGGAGGGGCCATACAAATTTGTGATGGTGGCAATGTAACTTTAAAGCCACACAATATCCCCAACGCCGATACTTATATATATAATTGGTACAGAAGCGGAACCCTGCTTCCCCAGAAGACAGCAAGCATCACCGTTTCCACTCCTGGAATGTACTACGTAGAGCTGGACTATGGTTCCGTTTGCTCTGGTTCTGCCAATACGCTCTCCAATACCATTGAAATAAATAACGGCTCCAGTCTGGGCATCGCCATAAATGGTGCCAATAATGTTGAGTTATGTCCTGGAGATCCCTACACGCTTCAAGCAAGCATCACGGGAATGGGACTTACCTATACTTGGTACAAGGATGGAAGTGTTATCAGTGGCCCCACTTTGGAGGGTGACTCCCTTGTTCTAAACACCAACTTGGATGGATTTGCCGGTAGTTATGAGGTTGAAATTGAAGGCGCAAGTGCTTGTAAGGAGCGTTCTTCTGCAACTACCGTAACAAGTGCAGGAACTTTTGAGGTGACCCTTGTAAACGAAGAAAATATTGTGTTGCTGCCTTCGCAATCCAAAAATTTATCGGTAACCACCAACGCTGCATCCCCAAGCTACCAGTGGTACAAAGATGGTGCTCCAATCACTGACGCTACCAGTAGTTCGCTAACCATTGATCAAGTGGGTGAATATTATGTGGCTGTTACCGAAAATGGCGGGGCATGTTCCGTTACACCAATTAATTCTACTGTAACTACGGTTGTATCACCAGATTCCTTTGAATTTGAGATTGCTTATGTGGGATCATATTCCTCATGTGAAAGCCTTGATGCCACATTGAATCTATCCGCTATAAATGCGATTGGTGATGGTGGGGCTAAAACCAATGTTACTGCCGACCTTCAATCCTCTTTCTCATACGAATGGAGGCTGGATGGTGCTGCAGTAAGTGGTGAAACCTCAAAGACCATAACCTTATCCGATCATGAAAAGAATGGAAACTATACCTTATATGGTTCTTTGGATGGCTTTAATGCCACATCTAACAGTTTAAATGTAAAGCTAGCTGTAAACCAAGCCTTGGAAATTTCTGCCAATGGGACCGTACTATGTGAAGGCTCTGATCCGATTGTCCTTAGCAGCACACAGAATCTTGAAGGCGAAACCTTTGAATGGCACAAGGACGGTAACGTTGTGGATACATCATCCTTAACCTACACCGCAACAGAAATAGGTGCCTACAAATTAATCATTACAACCAATGATTGCCCAGTGGTTTCAAATGAAATTACTGTCCGTGCATTTAATGAATCACTACTAGTTTTAGATAAGCCACAAGACCTTATCATCATAGAGGGCGAGACGGTTACCATGACCGCCTCTGGAGCCGATTCTTATGAGTGGTTCGATTACAACAACAATCTAATATCAACCCAAGACTCATATGGTTTCCAAGAAGAGGGACAATACCTTTTGGTGGCCCACTTTGGCAACTGTACCGTTAGCCGGGTTGTAACAGTAGTCTTTAGGGACATGTTCGCCATTCCGAATGTTATTACCGCCAATGGCGATGGCATCAACGACTTGTGGATACTGCCCAACACATATTCCAGAGACCAAGAGGTTCTTGTAACCATATACAATGAGAGAGGTAAGGAGGTATTTAGCCAGACCAATTACGAAAACAATTGGCCTCAATCCACCTCAACGTTCAACAAATCCAGCATGATCTTTTATTACAAGATCACGAAAGGAGGGAAAAGCCTGAAACAGGGCACCATAACTGTTATCAAATAAACAGCATGCGCACCAAAAAACCTTTACTACTACTACTTTATATCTTGCTACTTGCTTCAACCGGATTACACGGACAGGAAGAGGACCCTTTTGTTCCCTACAACATTCCTTCCCAAAACTTGTTGAAATTCAACAGGTTCATGATCAATCCAACGTTTTCCACGGTGCGAGAAGATAAGTCATACATCAACTTGTTTCACAGAAACCAGTCGGTATCTTTTGACGATAACAACCAGGTTTACTTCTTGAGCTACAGCGGTAGGGTAAGTGATAGAAGTGGGGTAGGACTAAGTCTCTTTACCAACAGGGAAGGGGTTTTTAACAATTTTGGTGTACACGCAAATTACGCATATGGGGTTCGATTGAGCCCAAAAAGCAACTTTACTTTTGGTGCCAACTTTTCATACTACCAAAGTGCCTTGAACCAAGACAGGATCAACGCTATTGAGGATGATCCCTTTCTGAACACATTAGAGAGTAGTTCCCTAATAAGTTTTCAACCTGGTTTCAATCTTTCCATCGGTAGTTTTGATATTGGTGGTTTTGCCGAAAATTTATTCGACTACAACCTTAAGAACAGTGAATCTGTCACAGAATTCAACGAGAAAACCTATTCTGGGCACCTGCAATATACCCATCAGTTTAAAAATGGCGCTGGACTCTTGGAACATGGTAGATTAATGCCTTTGGCACGTGTCAGAAAAGTAGGGGATGAAAATATAGTACTTGGTGGAAATTTAATTCTTGACCTTCCAAAACTAGGTTGGGTACAAGCTGGTTATGATGATTTTTATGGTGCATCTGCCGGTCTTGGCTTTAACCTTACCAAGAACATTTCTCTAGGATATACCGTAGAAAAAGGACTTAGCAACAATTTTGAAAACTTTGGGGTAAGCCATGAGATTTCATTGGCCTATTCCTTTACACCCAACTTGACCGAGGATCGGGTAATGTTGGAAAAAGAAAACGATGCTTTGGTCGAAAACGAAAATGTTCCCCAAGATAGTCTGAGCATTACGGAAAAAGACCTTGAAATTGCCCAGTTGAAAGACAAGCTTGCAGAAAACGATGCCATATTGGATGAGTTGTTGTACCGTCAAGACTCCATTGAAAGCACCCGAAAAAAGGATTTGGAAAAGCGGTTTGAAACCGTCATGAAAATGGTTCGCCGTGAGACCAACGGTCAAAACCCTGCATTGGAAGAAAAAGCAAAACAAGTCTATTTTGCCAATATGGACAGCGCCGACCTTGTTGCCCAAACCAAGTCGCAACCATTATCCAACCATGGGCTTTCCAATACTTCATCGGCCAAAAAAATCATCAGATTAAACGATGATGCAAAAGCCAAAAACAATGTAGCCAACACGTCTACAGTGAAAAAGGATAAGATTTATGGCACCAATGTTAAGACCAACAAAAGTGTTCGTTTTAAATCAAATAATATCCCAAATGTTCAAAGTGGACATTATTTGATTGCCAACGTTTTCAAAAACCCAGAAAACGTAGATGCCTTTGTTGCCCAACTACGTGAACAAGGTATCGATGCCGGTTATTTTGAGAACCCGAAAAATGGTCTCAACTATGTATACCTTGACGGATACAAGGACAAAAACGATGCCCTAAAAGCTTATCATTCCAAGCTTAATGGAGCATACCAAGGAGATGCTTGGGTAATGAATGTCAACGATGGCACCACAACCATTCATGGCTTTGTGAACAATACCAAAAACAATGCTCCGGCTTCATCCAAATACGGTAACAACAACTTGCACAAAAATGTAAGCAAGGGTAGTGGGACAACAACCCATGTTACCTACAA
>JAUICT010000566.1 GCA_030429325.1 Bacteroidia bacterium | reverse complement strand
TTCAACGTAGGAAAACCCTACTCTATTGCCTTTAATTTTAAAAACCTACTCTATTCTCCATTGAATCCATTATTCAAAGAACCCTTTTTGGAACCAATGGCACTTACAATGAGCAATAATGCATTGATGATAAAAAGGATAAGGAGTATCCAAAAAAAAGTGGTCATGGTATTTGTTGTTTAATGGTTATGGGGAACGGTGTTTTAGAGTAGATAGCAAAAAGAAAAGAGGTTGCGTGGAATTTTTAAAAAAATAAAACCCGGACAATTGTCCGGGTTTTTGATCTATAAAAAAGTACGTTTATGCCTTAATCAATAACTTGCACGTTTACGGCGTTCAATCCTTTTTTACCTTGTTGTAGTTCAAATTCTACAACATCACCTTCTCTAATTTCGTCGATTAAACCTGAAACGTGTACAAAGTGATCTGCTTCTGAACCTTCTTCAGTGATAAAACCATAACCTTTTGAATCATTGAAGAATTTTACTGTTCCTTTACTCATAATAAATACTAAAAAAATTAATTGAACAGCGAAAGTACATTTAATTTATTGATAATTAGGCTTTTTATGCTTTTTTCTTGTAAATAACTATGCGGTTGGGTCTGGAGTTAGCCGTAAATAAGGCTTAACTTCTTCAACGCCACGGGAAAAGATTTGTTTGGCCTCTTCGGTGGGTATGGCCGGGCTTACCACTACTTTTTCCCCATTTTTCCAGTTGGCAGGGGTGGCCACTTTGTGGTTTGCTGTTAACTGAAGGGAATCCACGACCCTCAGCAACTCGTAAAAGTTTCTTCCTGTTGAAGCGGGATAGGTCAATATTAACTTAACTTTTTTGTCAGGCCCAATAATGAATACCGAACGAACGGTAAGGGTGTCGTTGGCATTTGGGTGAATCATATCATATAAGTCGGATACTTTTCTGTCCTCGTCCGCAATAATAGGAAAATTGACTACTGTTTGCTGCGTTTCGTTGATGTCCTTTATCCACTCCTTGTGAGATTCGGCACCATCAACACTCAAAGCCATCATTTTAACATTGCGCTTATCAAATTCGTCCTTAAACTTGGCGGCAGTACCCAACTCTGTTGTACAGACCGGAGTAAAATCGGCAGGGTGGGAGAAAAGAATGCCCCAACCATCACCAAGATAATCGTAAAAGTTCAATGTGCCCTCAGAAGTTACGGCAGTGAAATCAGGAGCGGTATCGCCCAATCGTAGTGTGGCCATTTGTATTTTGTTTTAGATTAAAAATAATAGTATCCTACAAAATTAGTAGATAAATCAATTGCTGGCTTTTCAGCGCGTTAAAAGTGTATTAAAATTGTATGGTGCACTTATACTTTGTAGTTGAGCGGTGGGCATTTACAAGTAAGAGTTCATTACATTTGATGTATGGAAAAAGAACAATTGGAACAGCTTCGATACCCCATCGGGCACTATCAGATTCCGGAAACGATCACGCAACAAAATTTGGATGAATGGATTGCCGTTTTGGAACATCTTCCCGAACGCTTGGCAAATATGGTCAATCCACTTTCCGAGGAACAATTGGAGACTCCTTACCGCCCAGATGGTTGGACAGTGAGGCAGTTGGTACACCATATTTCGGACAGTCACCACCACAGCTATATTCGTTTTAAGTGGGCACTTACCGAGGACAATCCGTTGATCAAGCCTTATGATGAGAAAGCTTGGGCAGAATTGTTTGATTCCAAGACCGCTCCCATACAAATGTCCTTGGACCACTTAAAA
>JAUICT010000565.1 GCA_030429325.1 Bacteroidia bacterium | reverse complement strand
CTTAATATTTGGTTTGGTACATGGGCCATTTATATTCCAACCGTAAAAGAAAAGCTGGGAATAGATAAAGCCGATTTGGGTATTGCCCTATTCTGCTTATCGCTTGGTGTTTTTACCATATTTCCCATGGCTTCCAAGATCATCAACAAATTGGGGGTTGGAAAGGCCACATGGATAGGGGTACTCTGTACAACTTGTGCGGCCCTGTTGCCCCTGTTGGCTCCAAATTATCATCTTCTGATGGGCAGTCTTTTTCTTTTTGGAGCCTGTACTGGATTTACTGATATTTCGATGAATACCTTGGTCACGGAAATTGAAAAAGAAGACAAGCAAAACTTTATGTCCGCCGCCCATGGTTTTTTTAGTTTAGGCGGAATTTTGGTGGGCTTGGGAAGTTTCCTCATTCCAATACTAGGAAACCCGCTGCTGCATATGGGGGTCACTGTGGTTGTGGTTCTTCTTATAAATGTAGCCTTCTATAAAAAATACGTGCATATTGTAGCGGCACCAGTAGAGAAGGAGCCCTTCAGCCTAAAGCTGTTCAAACCTTTGCTATTGCTAGGCATTATAGGGTTTGTATCTATGGGCAGCGAAGGGGCCATAATAGATTGGAGCGGTCTTTACCTAAAAGAGGTTACCATGGCCCCAGAAGTACTCATTGGCTCTGGATTTTTGGCATTTTCCAGCACCATGACACTGGGACGCTTTTTAGGGGACGGTATCAGTGCAAAGATAGGCTCTGTGAAAATTGTGGGCATGGGAGCATTGATTGCCATTTTTGGTTATGTATTGGTACTTTCGGGCGAAACGGTGCTGGCCATAATCGGTTTTGCATTCAACGGGCTTGGGTTTTCTGTAATGGTCCCCGAATTGTTTCGAATTGGAGGCAATGTAAGAGGTGTGGATTCTGCGCAAGGGGTTTCTTTTATTGCCGGAACAGGATACACCGGGTTTTTAATTGGCCCTGTGATCTTAGGTTTTATGGCAGAGGAATTCTCCCTTACCCATAGCTTTTATCTCTTACTGGCCTGTGCGATTCTGGTATTGGGAATTACTTTTTTTCTTTATCACAACCGGAGGTAGATTTTCTAGTCCTCAATCTTCAATTCCGTAAAATAGAGATGAAAACTGCCGTCAGCTTTTTTATGGCTTTGTGATATTTGCATACCGTTGATTTTTACATAATCCTCCCAGGTGGTAACAAGTGAGGGCTCTTCCTGATTGGCCTTGCGGTAGGTCCATTCACGAATAAGGTAATCATCCTTAAAATAAAAATCATAGGCATCCCCTGGGGTATAGCCTCCTTCATTGGCATAAACAATGGTCAGTTTTTGCATGGACTCACCACTAATGGGCGCTTTATCACTTTCTGTGTGCTCAAAAGTATAGTTGTTGGCATCCCACATAAGATTAAAAGGAGCCAAAAGCCAATACCTGTCGTTAATGAACCCGCCATTGGTTTTTTGGGCGATACTGTCCATGGATTTTCTATTGTAGGATAAAGTATCCTTCCCGGAGATTGCCATAATCTCATTCTGTTTGGGTTTCCACACCCAACTGCGTTCAAAATGGGTACTGTCCCTATCCACGTTGAACATGAAAGTTATTTGCTTCACAGAGCTCCAATTTTGGTATCCGTGGGCTTCGGCAATCAACTCTGGAATACTCTTTTCAGAGGAAGCTTCAGTAGTGGGTGATGTTTTTGGTTCGGTTTTACAACTTGCCAATACCATTAAAAAGGATAAACTAAGCAAGG
>JAUICT010000564.1 GCA_030429325.1 Bacteroidia bacterium | reverse complement strand
CACTTTCGGGATTCTCCGCAGGGCTTTTGGGAACGGGCGGTGCCATACGGGGGTTGACGATGGCCGCTTTCAATCTGGAAAAGCATGCGTTTATTGCCACATCGGCATTTATTGATTTTTTGATTGATTTTTCCCGAACCTTTGTCTACTATAACAACGGTTATATCGGGAAACAGGAACTCACTTACCTCCCTTTTTTGTTCGCCATTGGGTTAATAGGGACCTATTTGGGCAAAAAGATACTGGCATACATCCCACAGGATAAATTTAGGAGCTTGAGCCTGCTATTCATTCTCCTCATCGGCCTGGCCACCTTGATACAGGTGATGGTGGCAAAGTGATTTAGCTTTCCTCGTAATTCTCTCCTATTTGGTCCAAGACCCTTAAAAAGGTCTCAAACTCATTTGGCCCCAGATTTTTTACTGCCAATTTCCGCAATTGGAGCGCGTGTGGCAATACGAGGTCAATTACCTCTTGACCTTTGGGGGTAAACTCCAGCTTAAATCGTTTTTGGTCGCCATCAAAACGGGTTTTGGCAATCCAGCCCTTTCGCTCCAACCCACCGATCACACGTGAAGTAGTGGCCCTGTTCCGAAAATTGCTACGTACAATGTCCCGTTGGCTGGCCTCATCGCCCAACTCATAGATGCGGTGCAAAATCACCCACTGTTCAATCGTCATTTCAACACCCAACTCCTCAAAGGTTCTCAAATAAGCGTCTTGAATCTTGCGAAGGACCAAATCCAAGTGCAATCCAATCCCCTGTATGTCATCTATATGGTTAAGCATCAGTTTTTATGTTCCCACAAAAATAGGGATTCCCTTTTTATGGGTCTTGTCCTTGCCTGTACCATGGCTCCCAATTTTAACCTAAAATTTAACGGAGAAAACAATTTCGTTCCATTTAAATAATTATTTTTGTTGCATAGACAACAAAGTTATCTAAGAACTCAAAATATTCATCATTATGGAAACACCAACACTTCACAAAACATCCGATCAGGCAACAGATTTTATGCCGATAAATGGTACAGATTATATTGAGCTTTACGTAGGCAATTCCAAACAAGCCGCACATTTCTACAAAACTGCTTTTGGCTTCCAGTCTTTGGCCTATGCTGGGCTGGAAACCGGATTGAAAGACCGTGAAAGCTATGTGGTGGTACAGGATAAAATCCGACTGATCCTTACCTCTCCCCTAAAAAGTGGAACCCAAATTGGAAAACATATTGACCAACATGGCGATGGGGTAAAAGTTGTGGCCCTTTGGGTAGATGATGCCACCTATGCCTATAACGCAGCCATGGAACGTGGCGCCAAATCATACATGGAGCCCCAAGTGGAAGAAGACGCTACGGGAAAAGTGGTTCGCTCCGGTATTTACACCTACGGTGAAACCGTCCACATTTTTGTGGAACGCAAAGACTACGATGGCGTATTTCTTCCCGGCTTTAAAAAATGGGAAACCCCAGATTATAATCCAGCCCCTACCGGATTAAAATATGTAGATCACATGGTGGGCAATGTAGGCTGGAACAAGATGAATCATTGGGTGTCTTTTTACGAAAACGTATTGGGCTTTAAGAACATCCTTTCTTTTGATGACAATGACATCTCTACAGAATACACTGCCTTGATGAGCAAGGTGATGAGCAACGGCAATGGCCGTATCAAGTTTCCTATCAATGAACCTGCGGAAGGAAAGAAAAAATCACAGGTAGAGGAATACCTCGATTTTTATGAGGGGGAAGGGGTAC
>JAUICT010000068.1 GCA_030429325.1 Bacteroidia bacterium | reverse complement strand
CAAGAGGACGTTGTGTCCTATAGCGTCGCCAATACGCAAATGCAGAAGATCATGAATGGCTCTTTGGCTGCCACATCCAGAACAATATATGCCCAAATATTGGTGTATGGGGCACTTGGGGAATAGTAACCCGTTTTCTGGATTGAATGAAAAATAAAGGAGTATTGCCACAACGGACTATACTCCAATTCCTACTACCAATATTTTTTTAGTAGCTCCCTGCATTGGACAGTGCCCCTAAAAACGCAAAGCCAAAGAAAGCGATATAGATAATCCAGATTAAGGCGGAAAGCCCTATTCCTATAAAAGCCCACATCTTTGCATTCTTTGATGCTTTTTCAGCTTCTGCATATTCTCCGCGGGCATAGCATTCATTCACTTTTGATGCGTAAATGATACTTGCAATTCCTGTGGCAATACAGCAAAAAATAGTACTTAAAATGGCCAAGACCATATAGTTATTTGGTTTGGCTGGCATGTTTTGATTATTCTCCATATATATAATTTGTTTTTATTGGTATTGTTCCATCATTTGGTTAACACGTTCCATATAGCCTTCCCAGCCTCCCATTTGATTTATGGACCAAAAGGTGTAAATCAGATAAAGTGCGCCAATGACCATTCCTACGATGGCAAGAATCTTAACGGTCTTAAGGGTACTGTAGTTGGAATAATTCTCCGGACTTTCTGCATAGACCTTTTCGTCCTTTCTTACCAAGAAAAAGGCAATTGCACCCAAAATTAGTCCCGGTGCTCCTCCAAAACAGCAGCAAAGCAAGGAAAAAATGGCCAAAACCAGGGCCAAGGTAACGTTAGGTAGTTTTTTCTGTTCCATGATTTAAAGTTTAAAATATGAGTTTTGTGGTATAATTGATCAAAATAAGGGCTACAGTTGCAATACTTAGGCCTATGATCAAACGGTTATCGTATTTAAAGTTAAGTACTTTTGCGCTTATCAATACTAGAAATAGTGGTATTAGGGTGAAAGTTGCGGGATACATTTTAAAAGCGGCCCATAAATTTCCTTCAAATAATAGTGCTACCGACCTTTGCAACCCACAACCAAGACAATCCACCCCCAGTAATTCCTTGTTTAGGCAGGGCAACATATATTCTTTTAAACTGGTTTTCAAGATAATCTGTAATGGATGTGTCATTGCTAATAGCGAGAAGAAAAATACTATTATTTTTGCGTTCAAGGCTAACTTTTTTGGCATTTTTTTAAGATTCTATACATGAAGGGTTTTGTTGTAGGGGACAAAGTAGAGGTGCTGGATGAGGATATCTCTGGTAGGATACAATCAATTGAGGGGCAGATGGCCACCATTGTTACCCAAGAAGGCTTTCCCTTGCAATATCGTCTAACCGAGCTGATAAAAGTGGCGGGTGGCATCACAGTCTCCAATTTTGAGGTGTCCCAGGTTAAAAGGGAGGAGGAACGGCCTAAGAAAAGAAGATATCAGACTGTAAAGCCAAAAGAAAGGAGTGCGCCCAAAATGGAGGTGGACCTGCATATCAACCAATTGGTGAAATCTACCAAGGGCATGGAAAAATTTGACATGCTCAACCTGCAACTGGAAACGGCAAAACGCCAGTTGGATTTTGCGATTTCCAAGCGTATCCAAAAGGTTGTTTTTATCCATGGGGTGGGAGAGGGAATCTTAAAGGAAGAGCTTCACTATCTTTTCAAGAAATATGACAACCTTAAGTTTTACGATGCCGACTACCAAAAATATGGGCTGGGTGCCACGGAGGTGTATATTTATCAGAATACCTAATTGGTGGGTATTGCGGTGCTGACCTCTCCAAATTCGTTGATGCTTAGATTGGTAATCCGCTCACCTGATTTGGTTACAAAAGAAATACCGCTCAGGCTTATGGTATGTACAAAACTGGTATTGTCCTCATTGGCGGTAGTTTCAATAAAAACCGCCCCATCTTGGGCCTCAATCTCATCAATTACAACGGGGTCAACTGGGGGGAAATCATCACAAAAATAGTTCTTGCCAACATCATCGGAGAATACCCGATAGGTAATCTGGGATTGGCTGGGTACCGAGCTTTCCGTGGTCACGGTCTCTCCCGAAACGCCCTTATTGAGGACGCCGCTCTGGAGTTCCAAAATCAAGGCCTCGGTCCCATTTATCTTGAACAGGATATTTTTGGCGGTTGTTTGGGGCGTTGTGCAGAACTGAACTGAAACACTATCAAAGTCAATGGTCTCGATTTGTAAATCGCCATCGCTGCATGAAACGAACATGGCAACGGAAAGACCCATCAAGAAAATTTTTCTCATGCACCAAATTTAAAGCAATTCCAATGTAATACCCCAAACCCAAGGTACACTTTAAAAGAAATTAACTTTATTTCCCCTATTTTTGGCCTACTTAACTTGAGAACTTAATCATGCAAAAAGTATACCTGGACAATGCGGCAACAACGCAGGTAAGGGATGAGGTAATTGAGCGGATGCAAGAGGCCTTGGCGCAATTTTATGGCAACCCTTCGTCTACCCACAGTTATGGGAGGTCGGCTAAAACTGCTGTTGAAAAAGCGCGGAAGACCATTGCCAAAACCTTGAATGCGCAACCATCGGAAATTATTTTTACATCTGGCGGGACTGAGGCAGATAATATGATATTAAGATGTGCGGTCCGGGATTTGGGTGTAAAGACCATCATTACTTCCAAAATTGAGCACCATGCCGTGCTTCATACGGCTGAAGAGTTGGAAAAAGAATATGGAATTGCACTTCACTTTGTGGAATTGGATGAAAATGGCAATCCAAGTCTAGATCATTTAGAGCATCTTTTAAAGCAGGACGACTCCAAAAAGCTGGTGAGCTTAATGCATGTGAACAATGAGATAGGAAATATCATAGATATAAAGGCCATTGGCGACCTATGTAAGGAAAATGCTGCGCTGTTCCATTCCGATACGGTGCAGTCCATTGGGCATTACCCTTGGGATGTACAAACCATTTCGATTGATTTTATGACTGCGGCAGCCCATAAGTTTCATGGGCCAAAAGGAATTGGATTTGCGTTTGTTCGTAAGAATTCAGGGTTAAAACCCATGATTTTTGGTGGCTCCCAAGAGCGTGGGCATAGGGCGGGCACAGAGCCTTTTCATAATATTGTGGGCTTGGAGGAGGCCTTTGTAAAAGCGTATGACAATCTGGAGACAGAAACCCAGCTTGTTAAGGATTTGAAGCGCTATTTTATTGAAAAAGTGCAGCAGGAAATACCAGGGGCCGTTTTTAACGGACTCTCAGGTGATATGGAAAAAAGCACGTATACTTTGGTGAATGTCCGTTTGCCATTTGATAAACAGAAAGGATTGATGCTGCTGTTTCATTTGGATATGAAAGGGATAGCCTGTTCAAAGGGTAGTGCGTGTCAATCAGGGAGTAATTTGGGTTCCCATGTACTTACCGAAATCCTACCCAATGAAGAATTGGAAAAGCCCTCTTTGCGCTTTTCATTCTCTAAATACAACACCAAGGAAGAGTTGGATTACACCGTTCAGGTGCTCAAGGATTTTGCTGAAAGCTGATCAGCTCTTGTTTTTGCGTTTTTTTTCCTTGTCGTACGGAAACTTTCGGGAGGCTGTCTTCATCATTTTATCAATGAGTTCCGTGGTGTTCTTTCCGGTTTTTTTGGTGATTTCGTTTTCGTATTTCCAGAGGAGTTTGCCGGTTTCCCCATCACTGATTTTCACACCGATTCTACCGTAGTTGGCATCTCCGCTAAAATAGTCCAGAAGACTGAAATTGGTGGGCACTCCTTCAGAAAGTAAAATGTTCAGGTTCAGGTTGCCACTGATGATGCCATCCACCTTGAGAATGTCACAAAGTTCCTGTGTGGTGTAAATGTCCAGGTTATTGTAATCAATACCATTTTGCGACAAAATGGCATTGGTATTGGCAATATTCTGAAAATCAACATTGAATTTTTTACGCTTCTTGCGTTGCGAAAAATAGGTTTCCAAGGCATTCTGTACAGCATAACCTTCCCGTTGGGCCAATATCTTGAGTTCGCTGTGGTCTACAGTCTCTTTGAGTTCCAAGTGGGCAATAAAAGGTACAATGGCTAAAACACGGTGGTCTTGGGTAAGTTCATCAAACTTTCTATTCTCATAGATGTTCTTTTGTCCCAATGCCATTGCAGTGGTAAAGAACATAATAAGCGGAAAGATTTTCTTCATCATTCTAGTTAAAATCGCATCCCAAATTTTAAGTTGAAGACACGGCTTGTCAAATAATTTGGCACAGCAAATTGCCTTTGGGTATCAACATCCCTTATCCAGGTATTGGTTATGGAATTTTGAGTGTTGAACAGGTTGAAAATTTCAAAACCAACACTACATTCTCTAAACCTATATAGCCAATGCCCTTGTGGATGTTTGTTTTTTTCGTCTGCAAAAATATAGGAAATTCCCATATCGGCCCTTTTATAATCTCTTAATCTATTCTGAAAATTGTAAGGGTCGGCAGTGTTGGGTGACCCTCCGGGAACGCCAGTATTGTAAACTAAGTTGAGGTAGAGTCTTAGATTTGGGATGTTGGGCATATAATCTTGGAACAGCATGGCAAACTTTAAGCGTTGGTCAGTGGGTCTGGGAATGTATCCGCGCTCCGCTATATTTTCCTTGGTCTGTAGATATCCCAAACTTACCCACGACTCTGTTCCGGGCACAAAGGCACCAACAAGCCTTAAGTCTACCCCATAAGCAAAAGCAGTTGCATTATTCTGGGCAGCATATCGTAACCGAACATCTTCAATGGTGTAGGGGTTTACACTTTTTAAATCTTTGTAATAAGCTTCGCCCAATAAAGTAAATGGCCTGTCCTTAAGGTTAAAACTGTATTCACTCCCCAATACATAGTGAATGGATTTCTGTGCTTTCACCTGGGGATTGATTGAGCCGGTAATGTCTCTAAGTTCTCTATAAAATGGAGGTTGTTGGTAGCTTCCGGTGGAAAATCGAAATAAAACATCCCGTTCCCAATTTGGTTTTATGGAAAACTGAACTCTTGGACTAAATATGGTCTGGGAGCCGTTGTTAAACCCTTCTCCCGATATGGTCCAATGCTGGATTCTGGTTCCCACATTAAAATATAGGGTTTGGTTTTTCAGGTCCATTTGGTGTGCATATTGGATGAAGCCTGCCAGTCGACTTGTCTTAACGTAGTTTGTGGCCATAGCACTTTCATACGGAAGGATATCGCCCAGAAAAGGTTCTTCTGGTTGATTGTTGGGTAAGGGAGGTTCGGAAGGACGTATGATATAGCCTGCTGAATCAATAAATTCAGATTCCCTGAGTTGATCACGGATATCTTCATGGGTAAACTTGAGGCCCCATTCCAGCGTTTTTCTGTTTTTGGAAAACTTTCCGGTATGGGAAATGGTAAAAATTAAGGCATCCAGCTGATTTCTTGCCCTCGTGAATTGGGAACCAATACCCCTTGGGGCAATGGCGTCGCCGGAGTCTCCATCGTTGAAGTTGGTATCCACTGGTCCCAGCTCATAAGAAGCGATGATGTCCGAGAACTCTTCCTCTTGGGTATGGTACAAAGAAGAGGTAAGCCCCAATACGGTATTATCCCCCATGTAATAGTCCAATTTTAGTGCGCCCAGAGCATTGGTGTATGTATTGTTTTCCCTTCCTTGATAAAAGACAAGCAAAGCTTTGGGGTCATTGATGGTCCCAAAATTGGTTTGTCGGGTGAGAGGTTCATTTTCATAGTCGTTTATGGAATAAGTGCCCAAGAAACTTAAATGAAACACGTTGGAAAATCTGTATGTAAGGTAATTTTGGGCATCAATGAACGTAGGGTTCAGGTTGCTTTCTGTTTGTAGACTATTAACCAATAAGCTGTTGTTTCTGTATCGGACCCCGGTAATAGAGGTGAATTTTTTGTTTTTGGATGCGGTTTCCAGTGTGCCACTGCCGCCAAGAAAACTTCCATTGAGGCGCAGTCCAAACCTTGTGGGGGTTTTATAGGTAATGTCCAAGACAGAGGATAGGGCATCCCCGTACTTCGCTTGAAATCCGCCAGACGAGAAATCCAATCCAGAGACCATATCGCTATTTACAAAGCTTAAACCTTCTTGTTGTGCGGAACGTATCAAAAAGGGACGGTAAACTTGAATGCCGTTCACATAGACCAGATTTTCATCAAAATTACCTCCGCGCACATGGTACTGCGTACTTAATTCATTGTTGAAGGATACACCGGGAAGCAATTTCAGGACATTTTCCACTCCAGCGTTGGCACCGGGGATTTTCCGAACCGTTTGGGGAGAAATTGTGGTTAAGCCCTCAAGTTTTTTCTCACCCGTGGCCGAAACTTCCACACCTGCCACCTGTACTACATCCTTGTACATGACAGGATTCAGTTCAAAAGTTTCATTGGTGAGCAAAGTCAGCTGTTCCACCACAATGTCTTTAAATCCCACATGGGAAAAAGTCAGGGTATTTGGAGTGTCGGCAACCACTTGAAGTATAAAATAGCCGTTATCATCCGAAACCGTACCAGCGTCTCCATAAACAATATTCACATTTGGAATTGGGGACTGTTCCTCATCCAAAATAGTGCCGAATACGGTTGCGTTTTGTCCTTGGAGCAATGCTGCCCAAAACAGTAAAAACAGAACAGTTATGGGCTTGAGGTGGATCAATGGGCTATTTTCTGAAAAAAGTACCCGTAAAGGTACTGGAGTTTCCTACATTATCCGTAACGGTTACTTTTAGCTCACATTGTGTGTCATTCAAGATGTTGTCATCAAAATTATAGGTAATGGTATTAGTCTTTGGCTCGTATTCCATCAAAATCCATTTCCCATTTAATGTGGCGGAATAGGTGTCAATACCGCTTAAATCATCCGAAATGGTCAAACTTAAATAGCTATAATTGCTCAGCCATTGGTTCTCTTTAAAGTTTTTCGGCAATATGGTTGGGGCAACGGTATCTTTGGCCAAGGTATACATGCCCAAAGCGCGTGTTCGGGTGGTAAACGAGCCGTCCCGTTTGTAGGTTTTGGAATAGGATGGTCTCCTTTTGTCATCCAAACGGGCAATGAACAATTGCTTTCGTTCCTCGGGGGGGTATCGGGACGGGTCAAAACTAATGGTGAAGTTTCTGTGGGCAGCCACACTATTGTCATGTATCATCACCGTATCCTTCCCCTTTTTTAAATCGATGTAGAAATCCTCATAAAACGTATTGGCGGGAAAATATACTTTGGCAGCACCTAGGTCAAAATTATTGGGCTTGTTTGCAATGATGAAGTCATTGGTAACTTCACTTTTCAAACTGTTTTTGGGAGATTCCTTTTTTCCTTCGACCGGAATGATCACCTTCGTCTCATTTCCTTCAATATCGGAAATCAATAATTCCACATTGTAGGACATGCCTTCCTCAATATCAATTTTTCCATTGTTGTAAAGGGTTTTGTAAATGCTCAGATGATTATATGGTTCCTTGAAACATTTTTGGATGCGTTGTCGGTACTTGCCAAAATGGGCATAATCTATCAAGGTGTTTATGTACCGGGTTTCTCCAAAGGAGAAGGTTTCAAAATCGTATTCAAGGTACACTCTTCCGTTAACGGTTTGTTTAACCGAGTAGACCCCATTCTGATTGGCGGCCATATCTTGGCGGTCAAAACTGTTGATGCCAAAACCTATGGTACCGCTGGCCGTAACTTTGTCTGCCTTAAAGCTTCCGTCTGCCTGTTTGGTAAAATTGAGTTGTATTTTTTCTGAACTTCGGTTAACCAAGGCATCGTTGGATAGGGGATAGGCAAAAAGACCTACTAGAGAGGGGTTTGTGGCATCCCTTACGTCATAACCATAGAGCAGGGGGTTGGTAGGTTTTTCGGAAACGCTGCTGCGGATTTCAAAATGAAGGTGCGGACCAGAGGAACCGCCGGTATTTCCCGAGTAGGCTATAATATTGCCTTTGGAGACCTTTAGTTCTCCGTAATCTGGAAAAATCTCAACTTCATAGGATTGTTTGGCGTACTGTACTTTTTTTACATATTCCTCAATCTCGGGACCGAATTTTTTGAGGTGACCGTACACCGAAGTGTGTCCGCTGGGATGTGCCACATAGAGCGCCTTGCCATAGCCCCAGTGCGAAACTTTAATGCGGGTAACGGTGCCATCCGCAATGGCCAATATGGGCAACCCTTCCCGTTGTTGCGTCTTAATATCTATTCCTGAATGAAAGTGGTTGGACCGTAATTCCCCAAATGTGCCAGCGAGTATAATGGGAATTTCCATGGGGGACTGAAATGTATCGGTAGGGTAATTATCTTGTGCTTTAAGCACAATGGAAAACAAAAGGAAGACACCAAAAAAATTAAAACGCATGCTATATTTTATAATTAGATACGAAAGTAACCAATGTTTTGATTTGTGAAAAGTCCATAAGAACGCTAAAAAAGGTTTAAATGAACACTTAAAGAATAAATCCAAAAAGTATTGCGAAGTTAGCCAAGGTT
>JAUICT010000563.1 GCA_030429325.1 Bacteroidia bacterium | reverse complement strand
ATGGCCAAAATGTATCTGTCACATGGGACGAAACCACGGAAAATGCCCAATATTTCAGTTTCCGAATCGACAGTATTTCACGTAAAACAGAGGATGGTGAGCTACTTATCAATTGGAGTGGAAAAGCGTTGGGTGTGGACAACCAAGGCTCCGAGACCTATCCCATTCCTGGATTGAACAAATTTGTGATCGTGGACGCCAAGACCACTTCAGCTCCCAATGCAGTGTTGACCCTAAACTTTTCGGAACCCCTTAAACCCAATCAAAACCTAAAGGGTCTGGTCACTATTGAAAATGCCGAAAGTCTTCGTTATGAAATTGATGGGAACTTGCTCAAAGTATATCCATCCAACCGAATCTTGGGTGAAGTTCGGGTCAATGCATTTGAAGGTATTAAAAGTGAATATGGCTTTACCTTAAAAAACAGGTTTTCAGAACTGGTTTCCTTTGAGCAATTAAAACCTGCCGTCCGGCTCATTTCCAAAGGAACCATACTGCCCAATGCGGCATCTACCCCCATTTATTTTGAAACCGTAAACCTTTCAGCAGTTGAAGTACGGGTTATTCAGGTATTTGAGAACAATATGTTACAATACCTGCAGAACAATGACCTCACCCAAGATTACGACCCCGATTTCAGACCTGTGGGACGAAGGGTAGCCTACAAGGTGATTCCCTTGGCGGAAAAAGGTGATGAAAATACCAGTTATTGGAAGGCACGTGCATTAGATCTTTCCGAGTTGATAAAAATTCACCCGGGTTCCTTGTACCGAGTGGAATTCAGTTTTAAAAAAGAGCATACTACCTATGATTGCGGCAGCACAGACGATGCTGAAGAAATTCAGGAATACACCTCCCAAAGCTCCAGCGATGAATCGTTGGAGGAACGATACTGGGACAATGAAATCTACTACTGGAGAAATTACAGCTACAACTGGGAAGAGCGTGACAATCCATGTCATGAAGCCTATTACAACTACGATCGTATTGCATCCACCAACTTATTGGGCAGTGATCTTGGGCTTATTGTAAAAAAGGGGGACAACCGCTCCCATCATTTTGCAGTGACCAATCTACTGACCACCAAACCGGAAGCCGACACGCCCATAAAACTGTACAATTTCCAACAGCAACTGGTGGGTGAAGTGACCACGGACGCTTCTGGATTTGCTGTTTTTGACAGCGATACATCCATTGCCTTTGCGGTGGCCCAAAAGAACAACAATTTTGCCTATGCCAAACTAGCGGATGGCAACGCCCTTTCCTTGAGCAAGTTCGATGTCTCAGGGGAGGAACTTCAAAAGGGACTCCAAGGCTTTATCTATACGGAAAGAGGAGTGCACCGCCCTGGTGATGTTATCCACCTTACCTTTGTCTTGGACGACAAGGGAAATCCCTTGCCCAAAGATCATCCCGTAACCTTGGAAGTTAGCGATACCCGGGGCAAATTGGTGCAGCGCAATGTACTCACAGGGGAAGCCGCTCCTATATCTGAAGGGCTCTATGCCAAAAAAGAAGAAAAATTCCACTATTTCCCCATTCCCACCCAACCCAATTCACCGACCGGGACCTGGAATGCCAAAATCATTGTGGGCGGGGCCCAGTTCAATAAGAGTTTAAAGGTGGCCACCGTAAAACCCAACAGGCTCAAAGTAGACTTTACCTTTGACGATGAAGTCCTCAAAGCCAACATCAACAATAAGGGGAACGCAACCGTGCAATGGTTGCACGGAGCACCTGCCCGAAACCTTAAAATCGATATC
>JAUICT010000562.1 GCA_030429325.1 Bacteroidia bacterium | reverse complement strand
ACGGTAATATGTAGGCTAATGGAATAGTTGTTCAGTTTCTCCTTTAAGTAATCCAGCATTAGGCTTTGTTCCCGTTCCACCTCTTTTTTCATGGTGCTATTGGGAAGTTCTATCCAGATGGTATGGTCATTTTTTAATTTGGGCACATCGGTCTGAAGGTTGCTGGCCAGTATTTTTCGCCCCTTTTGTTCTAATTGGTCTACAAAATCATCCCAATGTTGTTGCATTTCCTCTTCCGTAAAAATTTCCTTTGGAAGCTCATCATGGTCAACCTCGGGAGCTTTGGTGTTTTCATGGGCTTTTTTGGCCTTGATACTGGATAGGGATAACCCGGAAACTCTTTTTTCAGAAGATATGATATTAATCTTCTTTACTGTTTTTTGGGGTTCCTTATGCTCTTGAACAACAGTCTCTTCGGTTTTTGATAGTTTCGAAGTAGTTGGCGGAGCAATTTCTACTTCTACCTTAGGTTGCTCATTTATTTTGGGAACAGAAATGCCATTTTTTGGGACCTTTATAGAAAAGTGGGAAGCCGGGATTATGAAATTAGAGTTTTTTTTTTCTCCATCGAAAGTGATGGAGGCCAATTTCATAAGGGTGAGTTCAACCAATAAACGTTGGTTTTTACTGGATTTGTACTTGAGGTCGCAATCATTGGCCAAATCAATTGCCTTTAAAAGGAAATCCTTGGAGGCTTTTGCAGCCTGCTCCTTATATTGATTCTTTACATCTTCGCCTACTTCCAAAAGGGCTATGGTCTCGGGATGCTGGCATACCATTAAATCCCTGAAATGGGACGCTAGGCCCGTGATAAAATGATGGCCATCAAATCCATAGGACAGGGTGTCGTTCAAAAGTATCAGGAGCTCTGGAATCTTATTTTCCAAGATAAGGTCCGTTGCAGAAAAATAAGTATCATAATCCAACACATTCAAATTTTCTGTCACGGCTTTACGGGTCAATTCCTTGCCCGAAAAGCTTACTACCCGGTCAAAAATGGAGAGGGCATCCCGCATGGCACCATCTGCCTTTTGCGCTATGATGTGAAGGGCACTTTCCTCGGCTTCGATTCCTTGTTGCTCCGCGATGTATTTGAGGTATTCTGTGGCATCCTTCACTGTGATGCGCTTAAAATCAAAAATTTGGCAGCGTGATAGGATGGTCGGGATTATTTTGTGCTTTTCCGTGGTTGCCAAGATGAAGATGGCGTGCTTTGGAGGCTCTTCCAGTGTCTTTAAAAAAGCGTTGAACGCTGATTGGGAGAGCATGTGTACCTCATCAATGATGTAAACCTTGTATTTTCCTACCTGTGGAGGTATCCGCACCTGATCAATCAGGCTTCGGATGTCATCTACGGAATTATTGGAGGCAGCATCAAGTTCAAAAATATTAAAGGCAAAATCCTCATCTTCCCTTTCTGTACCATCTTGGTTTATCTTTTTGGCCAAGATTCGGGCACATGTAGTCTTTCCTACACCCCGCGGTCCGCAAAACAAAAGTGCCTGCGCCAAGTGATTGTTCTCTATGGCATTCAACAAGGTATTGGTAATGGCCGCTTGGCCCACTACATCCTTAAACGTCTGGGGACGATATTTTCTTGCTGAAACAATAAAGGGTTCCAAAATCTGGTACTAATTGAGTTTCTACAAATATAAAAATAGCATGCATCAAAGTTGTATCTGCTGGCTCTAGGAACCTTTTTTTTATTAACAATTAAGTTACCTTTGCCGCCAGCAGGCCACCTTACCGCTGCGGTTTTGGGTAACCA
>JAUICT010000561.1 GCA_030429325.1 Bacteroidia bacterium | reverse complement strand
TAGCTTATCGGTAAAACCACAGTGGGGCAAGTTGGAGCCAATAAGAATCAGGTCCCCGTTTCTAAAATAGGAAACATGGCTACCTATTTGCCTTTTGCCAGAACCTCCGTTAATATAGACCAGCTCCAACTCGGGGTGGTAATGCCACCCAATGTTCTTGTTCTCATTGCGTTCACTGAATTTCTGATACAGGAATGAGTGTCCGAAACTGGGTGCAATTGCCTCAAAAGCAGGTTTTTGAATCATTTTGGCCATTTTCTTTTTCGTACTGTAAAATTATGGTGATACCCAAAATAGCATCTCCACAAAATTACCCAAAATATATGGTATTTTAACATTAACTAATCATTAAGTATTCCAGTAGGTTAAAATTGCACATATACTGGAAAAAATGGTAGTGTTTCTGTTCAATCTCCAACCCTAGCTTTGTACTGTAATCTAAAAACAGAATGTTATGAAATCAGTTGTGAAGTATACCGTGGCAATGGCGTTTCTTTTTGCAACAGCAATAGGAGTGGCCAATGGGCCTGCTAAAAATGAGGTTGAAAGAAAGTTGATCACTGTTGACCTTGACCCCGTATTTGTTAAAAAAGGCGGAAAATTGATGATGAACCTTTTGAACCTATCGCAAGGAGCTGTTACAGTTAAAGTGTATGACAGTCAAAAAAGATTGGTTTACAATGAGACTATAGATGGGCAAGTTGTGGTGGAAAAATCCTTCAACTTTGAGAAAGCCTTTGAAGATGAATACACCGTAGTTGTTTCCGATAAGAAAGGTACATACAAGGAAACTGTGGTGGTAAGATAGTTTGTTTAGTTAATTTTTATGTGCATGGGGGCCTTTTAGGCCCCTTTTTTATAGAAACTTTTTAAGACGTTCTCTTTTATGCAGGGGTAAAGAATCATTGGAAATGGCCAATTTTAAGATGGCTCGATTTTTTTCTTTGGCATACAAAAGCCTGTAAAATTGCTGGGTGGTCAATGGATTGCTGGACTCCTCTACCAGTTCCATGGTGTCGCCGGAGTTTACTTTGCCCACTTCCAGAATACGGACATAAGTACCAGGCCATCCATGGTCTATAAATTGTTTTAGGATTTTTTGGGTTCCAAACTTCAAACCAAGTTTAAAACAGGGTTCCCTGGGCTGGGTTATCTGAACCAACGCGGTACCCAATCTGTAAATACTGCCCACCCTGATTTGGGATTCATCCAGTCCTTTAACGGTAAGGTTCTCACCGAACATGCCCCAATTCCAATCCAAATGAGGGTATTTTTCCTTCCAATACGGATATTGTTCGGCTGAAAACAAATAACAGGCCTTGTAGATGCCTCCATGCACCTTACGATCTCCAATGGTGTCCCCTGACACGCTTTCGGCTTCCAATAGTAAGGGAGTGTTCACAGGGGATTTATAAATTCCTGTGGTAATCAATGTATCGTTCCAAGAAACCTCAGTGGGTTTTCCTAAGTTGGTGGAGATAATTTGCATGCCACCAAGGTAAAAAAAAACCATCGCAATCTGCGATGGTTTTTTATCATGTTTTCATTGAATCGATACTATTTTTCCAAACGCTTGGCTAAGGCAAATCCTGCCAACAACCCAACCCCTGCCATAAAGAAAATGGTTCCGGGATAGGCTACATCCTCGTTGACCCCTAAGTTGTAGACCATAAAGGCGGCCATAAAAATGGCTATGCCAATACCGATAAAAAGAAGGGCGACATTGATAAGGATGATTTTCCAAAAAGGAACTTTACCTTCACGTTTCCCCTGAAAA
>JAUICT010000067.1 GCA_030429325.1 Bacteroidia bacterium | reverse complement strand
AAAGAGATTGCCGTTGGACTTTCCAGGGCGTTGGTTTGTTAAAATCAGTGGAGATTCATTAACAAAAACTTCATACATTTGCGCAATGGTTTTAGATAAGGGAATCGCAAAAAAGACAGCAGAGCTGCTTTTACAAATTAATGCAATTAAGTTGGAACCCGAAAATCCCTTTACATGGGCTTCTGGGTGGAAATCTCCAATCTATTGTGATAATAGGGTCATGCTCTCTTACCCTGAGATACGGAATTTTGTAAGGGAGGAAATGGCCAAGCAGGTGGAAAATCTATATGGTAAACCCGATGTAATTGCCGGTGTAGCCACAGGTGCCATTGGAATAGGGATTTTAGTTGCCGAAGCACTGGGACTCCCCTTCATTTATGTTAGACCGGAACCTAAATCGCACGGAAGACAGAACCAAATTGAAGGCAATTTGGAATCTGGACAAAGTGTAGTGGTCATAGAAGACCTGATCAGTACAGGAAAGAGTAGCCTTAATGCCGTAAGGGCCTTAAAGGAGCAAGGGGCCAACGTAAAGGGTATGGTGGCCATTTTCACCTACGGATTCCCCGTAGCCTCGACCAATTTTGAAGAAGAAAACGTGGAACTGCACACCTTATCCGATTATGATCATCTTGTGGAGCAGGCTTCTGAAACACATTACATTAAAGAATCACAATTAAAAACCTTATTGCAGTGGAGAACAAATCCGCAGCAATGGAAATAACCTCAAAACATGCATATTGAAGTCCCTAAAAAAAAGGTAGCCAAAAGCAACAAGGAAGTATTTGATTTTCTTTCCGACATCAAAAATTTTGAGACCTTGATGCCCGACAATATTGACAAGTTTGAGGTTTTGGATGATAAAACCTTCAAGTTTGCCCTTAAGGGCATGCCAGAAATCACTTTGCGCTTAAAAGAGCAGATCCCCCACGAAAAAGTGGTTTTGGGCGCTGCAAGCGACAAGCTGCCCTTCACGCTTACTGGGGATATTTTGGCTTTGGGTGACAATGAAAGTGAGGTGGGCCTAAGTTTTGAAGGCGAATTTAACGCTATGATGGCCATGATGATCAAATCGCCCATCACCAATTTTATGCAAACCCTTTCTTCCAACTTGGAAAAAATTGGTCAGTAGAGCAACGAGACTTCTTTCAACCCAAACTCCTTAAAAACACGATCCTCCAATTCAAGGACAAGTTTTCCCGTGTCTGAAACCCCACGGATAAACCCCATGAACATTGCTCCTTCGGCATCTTTAAAGGTAGAAGGTTTGTCCTTTCTAAATAAATACTGTTCGTACTCTGGAAGAAGTTGATTCACGGTTTTTTCCTGAATGTTTAAAAAACGTATTCGGATTCTTTCCAAAATCATTTGTAACAGTTCATCCAAGTCAAAAGTGCGCCCACTAATCATTTTTAAGGATGCTGCATTGCCCAAATCACCAAAAGAAGTTTGGTTTACATTAAGACCGATTCCAATAATGGAATGTTGGACAAGTTGACCTTTAAGAATATTTTCTATCAAAATGCCACAAATTTTAGAAGAACCTGACAGAATGTCGTTGGGCCATTTTACCCTGACATCGGGTAGGGAAAATTGGTTAAGCACATCGCATACCGCCAAGGACACCATGAGGTTTAAATTAAACTGGTACTCCACATTCAATAAATCGAACGATTTTAACACACTGAACGTTAGATTTTTACCATTTTCAGATTCCCAAACAGCCCCCATCTGCCCCCTTCCCTTAAGCTGTTTCTTGGCTACAACAACCGTAGAATCCACAGCGTTTTTTGTCTGTAACAGATCTTTTAAATACTGATTTGTGGAATCCGTGGCATCAAGTTTGATTATCCGTGATAGTTCTCCCAATATGGTGTAGCTTTATGATATGTTAAAATCTAAGGCTAAGAAAACAAAAAAAATATAACTTTGTAAAAACTAAAATTTTTGGATGCAGAAAACAAAAACTAGTGCAGATGAACTGATTGCCTTGATTTTACATGGGATTGAAGAAGTTAAAGGTGTTGACATAAATCTACTTGATCTTAGGGAAATCGAAAATACAGTCTGCGACTACTTTATCATCTGCAATGGTACTTCCAACACGCATGTAAACGCAATTGTCTCCTCTGTCCAAAAAACTGTGAGTAAGGCCATCCATGATAAGCCATGGCATATTGAAGGTTCTGAAAATGCAGAATGGGTACTGATGGACTATGTAAATGTTGTGGTACATGTATTTCAAAAACACATCAGGGAATTCTACGATATTGAAGGACTTTGGGGAGATGCCAAGGTTACCATGGTGGAGAGCAGTTACAATTCTTAAAAAAAATGGCAAAAGAAAACAATCCTAATACCCCTAAAAAGCCTCGTTTTAGTTCGTGGTGGATTTATGGCGTGGTCATAGCACTGATCATCGGCTTTCAATTTTTTGGTGGAAGTAGTTTCTCCAATACTGAAAAAACCACGACTTCCGAGCTTCAGGAATATTTGCGAAATGGAGACATTTCAAAAATCATAATCATAACCAATACCCGTCAGGCAAAAGTCTTCCTAACCGAAGAGGCCATGAACAAAGACGTTCACAAAGGTGTTGCGGAAAAACCGCTGTTCCCTTCTGCAGGTTTGGTCCCCCAGTACATATTGGATTATGGGGACCTCCAAATATTCCAGAACGAAATCACAGAAATCAAGAAAGAGAACAACCTTGACACCATAGTGGAGTTCGATACCGAATCCAATGTCTTGGGTGATCTCTTGCTTTCTTTATTGCCGTTTGCCTTGATCATTGGTATATGGATTTACTTGATGCGAAGGATGTCCGGCGGTGCAGGTGGCGGTGCAGGTGGGCAGATTTTCAACATTGGAAAATCCAAAGCAAAGCTTTTTGATGAAAAAACAGATACCAGAACCTCATTTAAAGATGTAGCAGGTCTGGAAGGTGCCAAAGAAGAGGTACAAGAGATAGTGGAGTTTCTTAAAAACCCGGATAAATACACTTCCTTGGGAGGTAAAATACCAAAAGGTGCACTTTTGGTAGGCCCTCCAGGTACGGGTAAGACCCTTTTGGCCAAGGCTGTGGCAGGAGAGGCCAAAGTGCCCTTCTTCTCCCTTTCCGGGTCAGACTTTGTTGAAATGTTCGTGGGTGTAGGGGCTTCTCGTGTTAGAGACCTTTTCAAGCAAGCCAAGGACAAGTCACCGGCCATCATCTTTATCGATGAAATAGATGCCATTGGTAGAGCTCGTGGAAAAAACAATTTCACTGGCTCCAACGACGAACGCGAAAATACACTGAACCAGCTTTTGACTGAAATGGACGGTTTTGGCACCAACACCAATGTTATTGTATTGGCTGCTACCAACCGCGCCGATGTCCTTGACAAGGCCCTGATGCGTGCAGGTCGATTTGATCGTCAAATTTATGTTGACCTCCCCGACCTTAACGAACGTAAGGAGATTTTTGAAGTTCATCTTAGGCCCATCAAAACTGCGGAAACCCTTGATTTGGACTTCTTGGCAAAACAAACCCCTGGATTTTCGGGTGCCGATATAGCCAACGTATGTAACGAGGCTGCCCTTATCGCTGCAAGAAAAGAAAAGAAAGCGGTTACCAAACAAGATTTCTTGGATGCCGTAGACCGAATTGTGGGTGGATTGGAAAAGAAAAACAAAATCATTACCCCAGAGGAAAAAAAGACCATTGCATTTCACGAAGCTGGTCATGCCACGGTAAGCTGGATGCTGGAACATGCCGCACCTTTGGTAAAAGTAACCATCGTACCAAGGGGTCAATCCCTAGGAGCTGCTTGGTATTTACCTGAAGAGCGACTTATTGTTCGTCCTGAGCAGATGTTGGATGAGATGTGTGCCACCATGGGAGGTAGAGCTGCAGAAAAGGTGGTTTTCAATAAAATTTCCACAGGCGCATTGAGCGATTTGGAAAAAGTTACCAAACAGGCAAGAGCCATGGTCACCATCTATGGTTTGAACGATGAACTGGGAAATATTACCTATTATGATTCCTCGGGCCAAAATGAGTATGGATTCACGAAACCATATAGTGAAGAAACTGCCCAGAAAATTGATTTGGAAATATCCAAGATAATCGAAGCGCAGTACCAAAGGGCCATTAAATTATTGGAAGACAACAAAGACAAACTTTCCGAACTTGCCGAAAGGCTCTTGGAAAAAGAAGTTATCTTTAAAGACGATTTGGAAAAAATATTTGGAAGAAGGCCTTTTGAAAAAGAAGAAGAGGAATTGGAACCCGAACCTGCCAAATAAAGCCAAAAACAGGTAAAAAGAATGTACTTGACACAATAAATGGGAGTTTTTAGCAAACTTTTTGGAGGAGGCAAAAAGGTTTCCAAGGAAACTACGGAAACTCGTGGCGACCACATGCCCGACCTAAAAATTCCCGTAGATGAAAAGTTTACCATCTATTTTAAGAAAAATGGCGGTAAGTTCATTTATTGTGAAGACTTTGCCGAAGTCTCGGAAGCCCTAAAGAGCATTATCTCTGAAAATAATTGGCAGAACCACCTATTCTATACATTGGACCCGCGTTTAGAAACCCGTTTTGCATCAGAAAACGTGGCTTTTACGGATAATCGCCAAGAAAGTGAGATTTTTTTCACTACCTGCGAACATCTTGTGGCCCATAATGGGTCCATTTTAGTATGTTCCAATCAAATCAAGGAAAAAAAGTTGGATGAGCTACCATCCAACCTCATTGTCTTTGCCACCACCAGTCAGTTGGTAGACTCCATCAGCGAAGCACTAAAGGTCATCAAGGAAAAATATCGTAAAAACATACCCAATAACATCACCACTCTAAAACACTTTCAGCCTACTCCAGAGAATAAGGACGATTTTCTGTCATACGGAAGTGCCTCAAAAAATGTCTATCTTTTACTCCTAGAAGACTACTGATTACATGAAAGAAATCCTAAGGCGTTCCATAACGGGAATCATCTATGTGGTGCTTCTGTTGGGGGCAGTATTTTTAAGTTCAGATGCTTTCGACTTTCTCTTTATGGCATTTGGCTTGGGCTGCCTGTACGAATTTAAGCGTATTGTAAGACTCAAAGGATACTATATTTATACCGCTTATCTGGCCCTGTGGTGGGCTTACATCTATTTGATACAGGACAATAATCTCATTACCCTTTTGATGTTTCTTACCATTACGGTTGATATCGCTTTGCTCTTCTTTCTTTTTTCTGGAAAGGAAAGAAAATTCACTGAACTTCAAAAGTTTATCATTGCCGTACTCTATATTGGTGGAGGATGCATTTTTTTGACCATGATCCCTTATAAAAATGATGATTTTGCCCAATTTCTCATCATGGGCATCTTTATTCTGATTTGGGTCAACGACACTTTTGCCTACTTGGTGGGACGCACTTTGGGCCGCACAAAATTATTTCCTTCAGTTTCTCCTAAAAAAACCATTGAAGGTTCTATAGGAGGTCTTATTTTTGCACTGGTGGCGGCTTACATAATGTCGTTCTACGAAACTAAACTAACTATTGTGCAATGGATGGTCCTAGCCACGGTAATTGTGGTGGCAGGAAGTATAGGCGACCTTTTGGAGTCTAAGTTTAAGCGGGTGGCCGGCGTAAAGGACAGCGGAGCCATTCTACCAGGACACGGAGGTATTTGGGATCGTTTGGACAGCCTTGTATTTGCAGCCCCTTTTGCATATTTGATACTTAACATTTTTTCCTATGTTTCATAAAGAGGGTCAAAAAATTATTATTATCACTTTTTTTATTGTGGTTGCCGCAATCTTGGCCGCTCAATTTTATATTGATGTGGAATGGGCTCGTTACACCGTACAGATAGCAGCCTTGGTTATCCTTGTGGCCATCTTACAGTTTTTTAGAAACCCCAAACGATTGGTCACACCTACTTTTGATGATATTCTTGCCCCTGTTGATGGCAAAGTGGTTGTTATTGAAGAAGTGGATGAACCCGAATACTTTAAAGAAAGAAAAAGACAGGTATCCATTTTTATGTCCCCGGTAAACGTTCACGTAACGCGCTACCCCGCCAGCGGAACCATTACCTATTCCAAATACCATCCCGGGAAATATTTGGTGGCTTGGCACCCCAAGTCAAGCACAGAAAATGAACGTACCACAGTGGTGCTTCACACCCCAAAGTTTGGTGAAATAGGCTATCGCCAAATAGCAGGTGCCTTAGCCAGACGTATTGTAAATTATGCCGAGGAAGGCGAACAAGTGACACAAGGACAGGATGCCGGTTTCATTAAATTTGGTTCCCGCGTAGATTTACTTTTACCTTTGGATTGCAATATTACCGTTAAGCTTGGGCAGAAAGTGACCGGGGCAAAGACCTGTATCGCTTCAATACGGAAACAAGATGAGTGACAAGGAGCTACATACCCGATTTGAAGAAGCAGTTGCCTTTGTAAACGGGTATACCGAGCCCCTTCCCGCCGACTTGTTGTTAAAACTCTACGCTTATTTCAAGGTGGCCAACAAGAACTTTGACAATCCTGGAAGCAGGACCCCGCTAATCAATGCATTTAAGGCAAATGCCCTTTTTCAGGCCCAAAACATGACAGTTAAAGAAGCTAAGAAAAAATATATTGCTTTGGTAGAATCTGAGGTTAAAAAACTTTAGGATACCAACGGTTCCGTATAGCTCTTTTCAAAATAGGTGAAGTATACCGCACCACCAATGGTAATCAAAAAATATAGGGCCACCAACAAGCTACCGATGGGCACATAGGCATTGATTCCAAACCAATCCTGACCCCAATATATAACGGACAAGCCTGCCACACTTCTCAACAGTTCAATCCAAATTGCATAATATTTGCGATCCATCAACGTGGTATAGCCATACACCCCTATAAAAACAAAAGCGCCAAAGATCAAAAGGCCATCAAAACCAATAGCAGCATAATTATAGAACATGAACAACAACAATATGGTGGTTGCCACCATCTGAAAAATAGCGTAGCCCTTTAACGCCAATGAAGCCTCTGGCCTATACTTTCTAAAATTGTAAACATCTTCTATGACCGTTACCGGGTATTTTTCTTGAACATCCGTGGGGCGCCAACCCGTGGGCATAAACCAAATCCTAAGTTTGTCCCAATAGCTTTGGGTTCGCCACGCATCCTTGATCAATCGCCATAAATGTTGAAAATTGATGATGACCGGGTTCCACGTATGGGCCGGTTTCAATACCCCATATTGTGGGGGCACATCCTCCATCTCCTCTTGAAAAGTCCCGAACATGCGATCCCAAACACAGAAAATCTGCCCGAGGTTCTTATCCAGGTACTCTTTGTTGATGGCGTGATGTACCCTGTGTTGCGATGGGGTTACAATAATATATTCCAGCCAACCCATTTTACCGATGTGCTGGGTATGATACCAGAATTGGGCAAACAGGTGTATGGGGGCCAAAACGGCAATAACTTCGTTTGGAACGCCCAATAGCGCAGCAGGAATCAATAAGAGGGCGTAATACCCCAACAGATTGGATATGGGCTGGCGCAGGGCACAGGCCAAATTAAACTCTTCGCTACTATGGTGGATGACATGCTGGTTCCAGAAAAAGTTAATGTGATGGCTTAGCCTATGGTTCCAATAGCCCGCAAAATCAAGTGCTACAAAGGCCACTACCCAAACCAACCATGTGGCCTTAATCTCGGTAAGGGCCAAGTGTTCCAACAAAAATGGATAACTAATGATGATAATCCCAAGCCCTAAGGAATCCTTTACAATATTGGTAAGCCCTGAACTGAGACTACTCACTGTATCCATGACATTGTGCATCTGCTTCTTTTTAAAATGCCCGTAGAGCACTTCAAAAAGTACGAGACCCACAAAAAACGGGATGGCATACAACAAAGCCGCAGCATACGATTCCATAGTACTAAATATATGAAAAAGTAAAACACTCAACTTCAATCAATTGACAAAACCATAATTTCCGTCAACCAATCTAGTGCGGTCAAGACCGAGAACCTATACGTTTCCTAAACTTGCCAAGCTTTTTTCCAAGGTCTCTATCTTGGCCTCGGCATCCGCAGCTTTTTTGCGCTCTATGGCCACCACTTGTTCTGGGGCATTGTTCACAAAACGCTCATTGCTCAATTTCTTTTGTACCGATTGTAGAAATCCGCGGGTATATTTCAGTTCCTCATTGATTTTTTTGATTTCCGCCTCCACATCAATGGCACCGCCAATCGGGATAAAATACTCATTGCTCTTTACCCGAAAGCTCAATGCGCCATCCAAACTATCCGCTATTATTGTGATTTCGGAAACATTGGCCAATTTGGATATGATTGGATTCATCTCCCCCCCTATTCCTTCACTATTTAGTACAGAAAGCTCCAAGGCTTCTTTTTGCGGAATGTTTTTCTCCTTTCGGATGGTGCGTATACCCGAAATCACCTCAGCGGCAAAATCAAAATCAGCAATCAATTGTACATCTACCTCTAGTACTTTGGGCCAGTTAGAAACCATTAATGCTTGTTCCGGCGTACGCTCCGCGGTATGTTGCCACACCTCTTCGGTTAAAAAAGGCATAAATGGATGCAACAACTTCAAGTTT
>JAUICT010000560.1 GCA_030429325.1 Bacteroidia bacterium | reverse complement strand
AGTGGATTTTGCACAGAATTGCTATAAAACGCCATCTTATCAAGTTGGTCCTTGATTTTCGCCACATAATGTGGATGGGTGTGCCCAATGGAGATTACGGCATGACCTCCGTAAAAATCCAAATATTTTTGCCCTTTATCATCCCATACCTCAATGCCTTTGGCAGATACTGGGGTAACATCATAAAGGGGATATACGTCAAATAATTTCATAATCTTTTTACTTGTCATCTCGAACGGAGCCGAGAGGTAGTTTTTTATGGTTGAAGGTCAATACTACGCTCGACCTCATATTGTTTTATCCTTTTTTAATTTGGCTTATCTTCTCATAAGAGCTCACGATTCCCCGAATTAAGGAAGAGCTCAACCCTTGGTGCTCCATTTCATTCAAGCCTTCAATAGTACACCCTTTAGGGGTGGTTACCCTATCTATTTCCTCTTCGGGATGGCTTCCGGACTCGATCAAAAGGCTTGCAGCACCGTTGCAGGTGTGCATGGCCAGTTCCTGAGCTTCCTTGGCATCAAACCCCAACTGAATGGCGCCTTGGGTGGTGGCGCGTATCAAACGCATCCAAAAGGCAATACCACTGGCGCAGATTACGGTTGCGGCCTGCATTTGTTCTTCGGGAATTTGCATAGTGTGTCCCATACGGTTAAAGATGGCCTTGGCCAAATCAACACGTTTTTTGCCCAATTCGTTGCTGCAGATACAGGTCATGGACTTGCCTACGGAAATGGCCGTGTTGGGCATACTACGGATGATGAACTTGTCGGCGCCTATAATTTCTTCAATTTTTGGAATGCTAAACCCTGTAATCGTACTGATCACCACATGTTTTTCGGAGAGTAGGTCCTTTACGTCCTTTAGAATGGCGGCAAAATGCCCGGGCTGCACGGCAAAAATCAAGATGTCGGAATTTTTTACCGCTTCTTGGTTGTCCGAAGTCACTGTAACATTCCCATATTTTTCAAACTCCTGGATGGATTTGGTGTTTCTTTTGGTGAGGTACATGGTGGTGGCTCCATTGCTGTGCAAAATACCCTTGGCAATGGACAATCCCAAATTTCCTGTTCCTATGATGGCTATTTTCATTTTTAACTTTTTTATCATTCCCGCGCAGGCGGGAATCTGAATTGTTTAACCCTTTTACGCTCAGGGTACATTGGTTTAAAAAACTCCTGCTTTTAGCAATAGACCTTCGGTCTCAGGGAAACCGAACATCAGGTTCATGTTTTGTACCGCCTGACCGGAAGCACCTTTCAATAAATTGTCAATGGCAGAGGTGATCAAGATCAAATCTTCATGCTGGTGCAGGTGGATATGGCACTGATTGGTGTTCACCACTTGCTTTAGGTGGATGGGTTCATCGGAAACATGGGTAAAGACCGCATCTGCATAAAACTCCTTGAACAAGGCTTTGGCGTCCTCCAAACTTCCGTCAAAGGCCGTATAGGCCGTGGCCAATATTCCCCTTGTGAAGTTTCCACGGTTTGGTAGGAACATTAATTTTCCCACAGGACTGCCATATGAATCCAAGCTTTCACCAATTTCTCCCAAATGCTGGTGGGTAAAGGGTTTGTACCAGGATACATTGTTGTTTCTCCAGCTAAAATGGGAGGTGGACGATAGCCCAACCCCTGCGCCGGTACTTCCTGTTACGGCATTGATGTGCACTTCGTTTTTCAACAATCCTGCTTTGGCCAAGGGTAACAATGCCAATTGAATTGTGGTGGCAAAACAACCGGGATTGGCAATGGCGTTTGCAGCGGTAATAGCACCCTTGT
>JAUICT010000559.1 GCA_030429325.1 Bacteroidia bacterium | reverse complement strand
TGCAGCCCAATGCTGGCACCCCAATCCATATACCGGTCCTTTTTAGCGTAAGAGGCATTCAGTTTGGTGTTGTAAAAATCGGTTTCCAATGGGGTTGAATCCAAATCCCCACGAGATGAGTGATGTGAGAGCCCAAAATCCAACAAATCCTCTCCCCGATTAAATTCCCTGCTGGTATATACATCCACCAAGGCATTATTGTAATTGCCCAACCCCACCGAGGCATAGGAATTGTATAAAGTAGGCGCAGGGGTTCTTTCCACTCCAGAAGCCTTTCCTTTTGCCGGGGTAAAGGTTGAGGCCACAGGGACCGAAAAAATACTGTAATCGATTTTTTTCTTTTGCAGTACTATGGAATCATTGAGGTTGGGCGCCGATTTTATCTTGAAGGCATCCGAAACGGTAGGGGAATACGGTTTTACCACCGTTACCGTTTCCGTACCAATGTCATCGGTTTCTTGGGCGACAACGATTCCGCAAAGGCTCAAAAATAGTAGTGAAAATATATAGGTTCTCTTTTGCATGCTGTGTCTGGATTTAGTTTCCGTTGGGGTCTACTGAAGAATTACTTTCAGCCTGTTTGGCCTTGATCACGGTAAGCTCTCCTTTGGCTTCGGCCACGATGTCATCAAACTCGGCAAAGTTGCTGATCACACTTTCCAAGATATAGGTGGCCTGAAAGGCATCGCCCAAATTGTAAAAGTTCTTGGCCATGATCACCAGTCCTTTCCCTCCCCATTTCTTATAGGCCGAATAGTCTTTTGCCAATTTTTGTACGGCTACATTTGACCCTTCAAAATCTTGTTCTTGGTTTTTGAAGTAGGCATCGTAATACCAAGCTTCGGCCGCCAACTCACCCGTGGCAATTTTCTTCACATCCTGATAAGCGGTCTTGGCCAGGGCCTCATTGTTTGTTGCAATAGCTGAACGTGCTATCATGATTTGGGCATCGCTTTTGATGCGGTCATCAATTTTGGGTGCTTTCAGTACTTTCTCAGCGTAGGCGATGGTCTGACGGTAATCCTCTTGCCCATAATACCCTTTCATCAAATTGGATTGGGCAAAGGTTCGGTTTTCCACAATGTCCGCACTGCTTTCCAACTGTTTTAAATAAGGAATGGCACTTTTGTAATCCTGTTTTTCCACATAGATTTCACAGACCCGGGTAAGGGCCTGTTCGGTATATTCGCCATTTCCGTTGTTGGCCACCGCCTGATATTTGGGCAGGGCCTTATCCTTTTCTCCTTTGGAGAAGTACAATTGGGCCAATGAAAAATTGGCGTTTTGGGCATGGAGACCATTGGGAAATTCCTTTAGATAATCTTCATACCCTCTAATTGCGGCATCCGTCTTTCCTTCCACATATTTTCGGTCGGCCGATTCAAAACTGGCATTGTCCAGTTCAGCATCGGTAACTTCCACGAAATCCAGATTACGGGCCCAAGCGGCATACTCACTTACCCGTCCTTCGTCCACATAAACCAATTTGGCGGTTGCCACCGCCTGTTTGGCCTCTGGGGTGTTGGGATACTTCTGGACCACTTCCTTGAGCTTGTCCAATGCCTGTTGGTTTCTACTAGCGTTGTAGTGCACCAATCCCTGCCTTAGCATTCCACGAGGAGCGAATTTACTCTGTGAATACTCCGTGACCAATCGGTCATAGGTCCTCAACCCTTCGCTTTCCTGTCCATTTTTAATCAAGGAGTTCCCCAGCTCAAAAAGGGCGTCGTCGCGCAAGGTAGAGGTAGGATATCGGGTCAAAAATTCATTCAAGCCTTCAATTTTGGC
>JAUICT010000066.1 GCA_030429325.1 Bacteroidia bacterium | reverse complement strand
AGTGGATAAGGCCTCGCTGCTGCAGCTGTGTAAAAATGCGGTGGAGGAGCAGTATCCTATCAATAGGACCATAATAAGAAAGGGGGAGCTGGGGGAGGCCATGTATGTTATTTTGGAAGGCCATGTTAGGGTGCATGATAAAGACCATGTATACGGAAAGCTCCATAAGGGTGAATGTTTTGGCGAATATGCCTTGATTGACAGCAAACCACGATCGGTGTCGGTCACTGCGGAAGAAGAAACCCTTCTGTTGAAAATAGAGACCATCAATTTTCAGGAATTGATGGATTCAAACAGTGGGTTTGTAAAAGGGATCATGTCTGTTCTAATCAAAAGACACAGGGAACTGGATAGGGTCCAAGAACGTTTGGCCTCATCAAAAAAAGAACTGGAGTTGACCAATTCCAAGATGACAGGGCTCATCAATGGTGCCATGGATGCCATTTTGATGTTCGATGCCAACTTTAGGATATTCTTGGCCAACGACTCCGCAAAAAAGCTATTGGAAAATGAGGATGTGGACCAGCGGAATGTTCTCTACTTTTTGGATGACGAATCGGCCCATTTGTTGGAATCCATCTGCCAGAACGGGGCCGAAGGCTCAAACACCTATTTGCCCAAGATGATAAAGGTCATCGGGTCCGATGGAAAGGAAACCCTTAATGAAGGAACGTTGAGCCATTATGGTAATGATACCGATACATTTTATACGTTGATTCTTCGGAATATGGAAGATCGGTTGTTGGCCGAAAATAAGATCACCTCCCTGGAAAATCAGACTGAATATTTGCAGGAAGAAATCAAGGAGCTGACCCATGACCACGGGATTATTGCCGAGGATGAATCCATGAAGAAGGTGTTGGAGCTCATTCAACAAGTAGCCCAGACCCAAGCTACGGTTTTGGTCCATGGCGAAACAGGGACAGGTAAAGAATTGGTGGCACGGGCCATACATAGGGCCAGTGACCGGAGCAATGGCCCTCTGATTCGTATTAATTGTGGGGCCATTCCAGCCAATTTGATAGAGAGCGAGCTTTTTGGACACGAGAAAGGCGCTTTTACAGGGGCGACCAGTAGCAGAAAGGGCCGCTTTTTATTGGCGGATAAGGGCACCATTTTTCTGGATGAGATTGGGGAACTCCCATTGGATCTCCAACCCAAGTTGTTGCGAGTGATCCAGGAGGGGGAGTTTGACCCCGTGGGAAGCTCAACGACCATAAAGGTGAATGTGCGTATCATCGCTGCTAGCCATCGGGATTTGTTGAAACTGTCCAAGGATGGTAAGTTTAGGGAAGACCTGTTCTACCGCTTAAACGTGTTTCCGATTGAAATTCCAGCTTTGCGGGATAGGGGAAAGGATGTTTGTTTGATCGCTGATGATATGATCGAATATTTTTCCAAGAAAATGGGTAGAAAAATTAAACCGCTGACTGCAGCACAGCAACAATTGTTTTTGGAATATGGATGGCCTGGAAATGTTCGTGAACTTCAAAACCTAATCGAAAGGGCCGTTATTGTATCCCACAATGGAGGAATAGATTGGTCGGACATTATCCCAAACCCCCATCCTACGCAGGAGATGATGCCAAAGACCAAGAGCGAACACATTTATACTGCCCAAGAATTGATACAACTGGAAAAGCAGAATATTCTTAACGCCCTCAAGAAATCCAAATGGAAGATTTCAGGGAAAAATGGCGCAGCTGCTCTTTTGGGGCTGCGCCCCACCACACTTACCTCCAAGATAAAGGCGCTGGGAATCTCCAGACCGGTCTAAATTGACGAAATCCCGTAAATACGCTAACGAAATATCGTAAATCAACGAAATTTCGTAAGTGTTCTATGTGTTGTTTTTGATTTTAATTAATTGATAATCAATTAATTATGTTTTTTGGCATGGCAAATGCATCTTCTAAGGCAAATGTTAATCAATTAATCTTAAAAATCTAAAAACATGATTACAACAGCAAACATTAAGAACGGAGTAAACGTAGATCAACTCGTAGACACGATCAACGCAGTACAAGAAACCCCAGAATTGGCCAAGTTCGAGTTCAGGGCCAAAAACAACTGGATTGAAGGAGGTCATTGTGTGACCAGCATCCAAGATTATTATGGTGTAGGGCAGGAGCACCCCACCAGAAAAGGAGACTTTACCTTGGAGGCCGACCACGTTGAGGTGCTTTTGGGCAAGGATCAAGCACCCAACCCAGCAGAAATCATTTTGCACGCCTTGGGTTCCTGTTTAACTGGTGCAATGGCTTACCACGCCGCTGCCAACGGTATTGACATTGAAGGTATGGAAAGTACTTTGAGTGGTGAAGCTGACCTTCACGGGTTCTTGGGACTAGATCCAGAAGTACGCAAAGGATACAAGGGTATCACTGTGAAATTCAAAGTGAAGTCCGATGCTTCCGAAGAGCAATTGAGAGCCTTGTCACAATTCTCTCCTGTATTTGATATGATAACCAACCCAACTCCGGTTACCATCGAATTTGAAAAGTAAGATCAATTAAAAATAAGCCGCCTAAAAATGGGCGGCTTATTTTTTTATCCAACTAGCAATTTTTTTACCTCGCTCCCATGCAAAACCAGAAATACAGTATCGTAAATGGAAATCAGGCCGTAGCACATGTGGCCTATCGTACCAATGAGGTATTTCCCATATATCCCATTACTCCATCCTCGGAAATGTCTGAACTGGTAGAGGAGTGGAGCGCTTACCAACACGAAAATATTTTTGGTCATGTTCCTTCGGTTTTTGAAATGCAAAGCGAAGCCGGTGTGGCTGGGGCCATGCACGGTGCCTTGCAGACCGGATCATTGACCTCTACGTTTACGGCATCGCAAGGATTGCTTTTGATGATGCCCAATATGTACAAAATAGCGGGCGAACTTAGCCCAAATGTAATCCATGTGGCCACAAGATCTGAGGCAACACATGCCTTGTCCGTTTTTGGGGACCATAGCGATGTCATGGCCGTTCGGAATACCGGATATGCTCTATTGGGCTCGGCCTCGGTTCAGGAAGCCATGGATTTTGCACTGATTTCCCAAGCGGCATCCTTGGCATCAAGAATTCCATTTGTGCATTTTTTTGATGGCTTTAGAACTTCGCATGAAGTTTCCAAAATAAAAGCAGTAACCGATGACCACATTGGAAAGATGATGGATAAGGATAAAATAAAGTCTCATAAAAACAGAGCCTTGAATCCCAATGCTCCTGTGATTAGGGGAACCTCCCAAGGCCCCGATGTATTTTTTCAGAGCAGGGAAGCGGTGAATACCTATTACAATGCCTGTCCGGAAATCGTACAACAAAAAATGAATGAATTTGCCGAGCTTACCGGAAGGCAGTACCACATTTTTGAGTATGTGGGACATCCGCAAGCAGAACAAGTGATCATTGCCATGGCCTCAGGCACCGAAACCATTGAAACCACCATAGGTCATCTAAATACCCAGGGAGAAAAAATTGGACTGGTCAAGGTGCGATTGTATAGACCTTTCAGTGTGGAACACTTTATCAAAAGCCTACCGGAGACCTGCAAGGCCATCGCCGTTTTGGATCGGACCAAAGAACCTGGTTCATTAGGGGAACCCTTGTATCTGGATGTGACCCAAGCCTTGGTGCAAAACCAAGCAAGTGGTTTCCTTCCCAAGATCATTGGAGGAAGATATGGGTTGGGCTCCAAGGAGTTTACACCCACTATGGTCAAATCCATTATCTCCAATTTGAAGCAAGAAGTGCCGAAGAATAATTTTACAGTAGGCATTTCGGACGATGTGACCCATTTGAGCCTTCCCAAGCTGGAAACTGAAATTGCCATTCCCTTTGATGGTCAGGCCTTGTTCTACTCAATTAAAAATTCCAAAACTTCCGAACAGTTTAAAAACCTTTTGCAGTATGTGGGAAATACAGAAGGCAAGTTTGTGCAAGGCTATGAAGAATGTAGCTATAGCAAATCGAATGCTAGGTATGTGGCAAACTTTCGAGTCTCAAATTCGCCCATAAAGGCACCCTTCTTGGTATCGCATGCTAGTTTTGTGGCCTGCGAAAATCTTCAGTTTCTTGAAAAAGACTCTGTATTGGACCGTGTGGCCTTTCAAGGGGTGGTAGTGGTGCTATCCGAAGACCAGCCCACCGAAGTGTGGAAGGCACTTTCCGAGGAAACCCAAAAGACCATCCAAAAGAAGCAGGTGAAGCTCTATGCGGTCAACAGTGAAAAACTATCGGAATATATAAAGAATAGTGGTAAAAACATTTCCGTCTTGCATGCCAGCTATTTGATAATGAACAGTCCAGTTGTCAACAATGAAATCATTTCCATTGGCCGTGAAGAAATTAAAAGGGTGGATACGTCATCCAAAAATCAAAATAACGAACAAGAGTTGTGTGAAGATGAGGCTTTTTCACAGTCACTTCTTGGAAAACTTTTGGCGGGAAAAGGAGATAGCGTTCCTGTGAGTATGCTCCCTGTTGATGGGACATATCCGACCGGGACATCAGCCTATAATCAAAGGAAATTGACAAGAGAGCTTCCAGATTGGAATCCAGATTTGTGCACCCAGTGTGGCGCTTGCAGTATGGTATGTCCGTCTGGGGCCCTTCGCATAAAAGCCTATGATAGGAAAGTATTGGATGAGGCTCCATCTGGCTGGAAATCTACCAAAATGTTGTTCGATATGGAAAGTTTCAACTTGTTGGACTACACCATTCAGGTAAATCCCAATCAGTGTACAGGTTGTCACAATTGTGCGGACGCCTGTCCAGCAAAAGCCCTCGTAATGACCCATGGCAAATCCCGTTTGGAGCAGGAAAGGGAACATTGGGATTATTTCGATACCATACCCGAGATGGACCGAAATAGTATTGATGCTTCCAAAGTAAGTCAGCAGCAACTGCAGGAACCCCTGTTCAAGTACCCCATGGGGGAGGATGGTTGTGGACAGGCCCCTTACTTAAAATTAATGTCGCAATTGTTTGGTGATCGTTTGTTGGTGGCCAATGCCACCGGGGCAAGTTCCATTTTTGGGGGAGCGCTTCCCACCACACCATGGGGCAAAACCAAGGAGGGCAGGGGACCTGCCTGGTCCAACTCCTTGTTTGAGGACAATGCGGAGTTTGGTTTGGGGTATAGATTGTCCTTGGACCAACAGGAATTGGAAGCTAAGAAGCTACTTCAAAAGCTTTCAGGGTTTATTGGAGACCGATTGGTTTGGGATATTTTAAATGCCAGGCAAGCCACCGAGGGTGAAATCAATCAACAAAGAAATCGTATTGAACAATTGAAGGCTGTACTGAAGAAAGTGCAAATGCCCGAAGCACAACAGTTATTACAGGATGTGGACAGTTTGGTAAAGAAGAGTGTATGGATCGTTGGTGGTGATGGTTGGGCCTATGATATTGGTTATGGCGGATTGGACCATGTGTTGGCATCGGGAAAGAACGTGAACATTTTGGTTCTGGACAACGAGGTGTATTCCAATACTGGCGGACAGATGTCAAAGGCCACTCCTTTTGGGGCAACTGCAAAATTTGCGGCAAAAGGCAAACAGAAACAAAAAAAGGATTTAGGATTCTTGGCCATGCAGTATGAAGATGTCTATGTGGCCTCCGTAGCCATTGGGGCAGACCAAGAACAAACCTTACAAGCCTTCTTGGAAGCGGAAAAATATGACGGACCATCCATCATCATTGCCTATTGCCATAGTCCGGCTCATGGTATTGATATGAAGCATCCGTCCAAATACCACAAAGCGGCGGTAGCATCAGGACAATGGTTGTTGTATCGTAATGACCCAAATAGAAAAATGAAGGGACAGGAACCGATGCAATTGGATTCGGCTAGACCCCATATTCCTGTGGAGGATTATTTACGTATGGAAAAACGGTTCAAAATCATTTTGGAAAATGAACCTGATGCAGTAACTGAATCAATCCACTATATTCAACAAACTATTGATAAGCGGTTTCAGCAGTATTCAGCCTTGGCTTATTCGAAGGAACCTGAATATGTGGGTCAAATGTGAATTATTTTTCCTGCATGACGGTACCTGAGGTCCAACCCTCCGGCGCACCGATTACGGCATATTTTTTGGCTTGTTCATTTAAGTATTGAACCACTGTGTCCCCTGGATTTTTGTAGAGGACCCATTGAAAAGCAGTGGATGCTTCATTGAACAGGCCTTTATAAAATGCTTGGATACCCTCTCTGTAGTGCGATAGTGTTTCCAGTTTTAATGAGATGCTCTCGATACTGTCGCCGTCAATACATTCATAAATTTCAATGGCCTTTTGCTTGCCTTTTACCCGCACTTTGCCCAGATATCTAAAATTGAATCCGGAAACGTCTTTCATGGTGTTGATGCTGCTTTCGCTGATAATGATTTTGGCCCCAAAGTGTTTGGTGACCCCTTCGACCCGTGCTGCACTGTTCACGGTGTCGGCAATTACAGCAGGATCATTTCTTTTGTCATCCCCGATGATTCCCATAATCAGGGGACCGGTATGCAATCCAACCCCAATGGATAATGGTTTGTATCCTTTTTCTTCGACCCTTCTTTTGTTGTAGAGACTAAGGGTGCGCTGCATTTCAATGGCGGCATCCAAGGCATTCTCTGGAGATTTGGGAAACAGCGCCATAATGCCATCGCCTAAATATTGATTTACGAACCCTTCGTTTTCCTTAATAATTGGCCCCATTCTACCTACATAGGCATTCACAAATTTAAAGTTCTGTTCCGGGGTCATTCCTTCCGAAAGGGAAGTGTAATCCCGAATATCAGAAAAAAGAACCGTAACATTTTTTTCAATATGGTCACCCAGTTTAATGTCGGTAATGGATTCCTTGCCAACGGATTGCACAAATTCCGATGGAACAAACTTGGATGTGGCCCTATGGATGGTGTTCAGGTTAATGTGGGTCTTGATTCGACTCAACAACTCGCCTTTGGAAAATGGTTTGGTCAAATAATCATTGGCACCTGCCTTAAATCCAATCACAAGATCGTTTACTGTGTTTTTGGCGGTGAGTAAGATGATGGGCAAATCACTGGCGGTGTGTTTCATGCGGATGTTTTCACATACCTCGTAACCAGACATGCCCGGCATCATGATATCAAGAAGTATAAGCTGAAACGGCGTATTGTTGTTCAATAATTTCAGGGCTTCCTTACCGGAACTTGCTTCGATGACCTCATATCCGGCTATGGTAAGATGATTTTCCAAAACCCTACGATTGATCGGCTCATCGTCCACAACAAGAATTGTGGGTGATTCCCCTTCCACTTTGGCTACTTTACGTTGTGTGGTTGGCCGTTCGTTTCCCTTAACCATAGGCTGAATATAATCCTGGGCATCTCGGGTTCTTTGTTTGAGCTCTTTTCGGGTGACATCGCTCTTGGGTAGGGTAAATGTAAATATGGAGCCTTTGCCCGGTTCGGATTCAACCTGAATGGTTCCTCCGTGCAACTCCACCAACTGTTTGGTGACAGAAAGACCAAGTCCGGTGCCCCCATAGGTTCTTTGTGTGGATCCATCGCCCTGCTCAAACGAATTGAAAATGACTTGCTGTTTGTCCTGTGGAATTCCAATTCCAGTATCCGATACCGAGATGGCCACGAAGTTATCCTTGACCTCGGCAAATAGGGTGATGTATCCTTTCTCGGTAAACTTAATGGCGTTGCCAATGAGGTTGTGCATGATTTGCTGTAATCGGTTTTCATCAGCATCCACAGGTGGAATATCTTTTGGGATTGAATTGATGAGCTTTAGATTTTTGTCCTGTAGCAAGGGTTGCGAGAGACGTAGCACAATATTGGATACGGCAAGGATATCCACGGCCTGACGAACCAAGGATAAGTCGTTGTTTTTCAATTTTGAGAAATCCAGGATATCATTGACCAAATGGGACAACCGTTTGCCACTACTTGAAATCATATCCAGGTTTTCCAGCGCAGCTTTAGGTAGTTTGCCCGCAATGCCGTCCTTCAAGGATTCGGTCAATCCAATAATACCGACCAATGGCGTGCGCAGTTCGTGGGAAGTATTGGCAAGGAACTCATCTTTAAGGGCATCTATTTTTTGGAGTTCGGAAACCCGTTGCTTTTCAATCTCCGTACGTTTGCGCTCTTCCAAAACCGCGCGTTTCTTTTCTTCATCGGCTTGTTTCACCCGTTGCTCCTGTTTGTATCGGTTAAAGGCAAACCAAAGAAATAGCACTATGCCCAATGCAAGTCCAATGACAATGTTTCTTAGCGTTTTCTGTTGCCGTATCTTGAGCCCACTTATTTCTGCATCTTTTTGAAGCGCAGTGATGGCATCTTGTTTTTTCTGGGTATCAAACCGTACTTGTAGCTCTTCAATCTGCTTGGATTTGGCTTCATTGAAAAGACTGTCTTTCAAGGTGATGAATCTATTTTTATACTCAAGCGCTTTTTTCAAATCGCCTTTACGTTCATAAATTCTGGAGAGGATGCCAAAATTTTCCTGAAGCTGTGGCCGTGCCCCAATGGTTTCAGATATGGCTATGGCAGAAAGGATGTTTTTTTCAGCTTCAATGAGTTGGTTCATTTCTAGATTAATGGCGCCTATTTGTGTGTAGCTCATGGAGAGTTCCAACTGCTGACCCAATTTTTCCCGTAAGGCCAATGC
>JAUICT010000558.1 GCA_030429325.1 Bacteroidia bacterium | reverse complement strand
TGCGGATTGGTATATATGGCCGTGTTGGGTGCCATTGCCTTGGCTGGTCCAGTTCAGGGAGGACTTTACATGATTTTGTTTGGATTGGGGACAGTGCCTTTGATGAGTCTAGTGGTCTTTTCAAAAACATGGATGGGGAACTCGTTCAAATTTCGTGTGCAAAAACTGATTCCCGTTTTTGTAGTGCTCATTGGTCTTCTTTTTATCATCCGAGGGCTTGGATTGGGTATTCCCTATCTTTCACCCAAACCTGTGCCCACCAACCTGGCTTCGGCCACCATAGAGTGCCATCAACCTTAAATCCGTTGAATATTTAAAACATAAGAATTCGATGGGGTGCAGCGGATTGTTGTGCCCACCATATAAATCTGTGACATGAAGATAACATCAGCTGAAGAAGCAGTACAAATTGTGCAATCTGGAAACAGGGTTTTTTTTCAAGGTGCGGCCATGACTCCCAATGTGCTTATTGATGCGCTTTGCGATCGGCATATAGAGCTATCGGATGTAGAAATTGTGTCCATCCATACCGAAGGCGAGGCTCGGTATACCCAGGCACCCTGTAATGAAAGCTTTCGGTTGAACAGTTTGTTCGTAGGTGGAAACGTTCGCCAATTTGTAAATGGCTTCAAAGGGGACTATGTCCCTATTTTCCTTAGTGAGATCCATTTATTGTTCCGCAGAAAGATTATTGATTTAGATGTGGCGTTCATTCAGGTTTCACCACCTGATAAACACGGATATTGTTCATTGGGGGTATCGGTGGATGTAACCCTTCCCGCCATAGAAATGGCAAAAAAGGTAGTGGCGCAGATCAACCCAAGAGTGCCAAGAACCCATGGAGATGGTATTATCCACATCAATCAAATAGATCATGCCATTGAAGTGAACCAACCCATACATGAACATGGGCAAACAGAAATATCACAACTGGAACTCCAAATAGGAGGCCATGTGGCTTCTTTGATTGAAGATGGGGCCACCCTACAAATGGGCATAGGCAATATTCCCAATGCCGTATTGTCCAAATTGGGAAATCACAAACGATTGGGAATCCATACTGAAATGTTTTCCGATGGGGTACTGCCTTTAATAGAACAAGGTGTTGTAACAGGAGAGGATAAAAAGGTGAAACAGGGAAAGGTGGTAAGTTGCTTTGCTGTGGGATCAAGAAAACTGTACGACTTTATTGATGACAATCCGCTGTGCCACTTTAAAGAAGCGGCGTATACCAACGACACTGCCGTCATTAGAAAGAACCCCAAAGTAACGGCCATCAACAGTGCCATTGAGATTGATATCACTGGACAGGTGTGTGCGGATACCATTGGAAGCAGGCAGTTCTCTGGAGTTGGCGGACAAATGGACTTTATTCGGGGGGCATCACTTTCTGAAGGAGGTAAGCCTATCTTTGCCATGTCTTCGGCCACCAACAAAGGTGTTTCCAAGATTGTTCCCTATTTGAAGCAAGGGGCGGGAGTAACCACTACCCGGGCCCACGTACATTATGTAGCCACGGAGCACGGGGTGGTAGACCTCTACGGGAAAAATCTTCAACAAAGGGCTCGAGCCTTGATTTCAATTGCGCATCCAGACCATAGGGAAGCTCTTGAAAAAGCGGCCCATGAACGGTTTAATGGGTGATTTTGGGACATCATGAAAAAAGGGGAGACCGATTTTACCGACCTCCCCTTTTTGGCTTGCATTAAACCAATCAAAAAAAATGCAACCCAATTAAATTTTAAAAGTCATTACAGGTACTTTGGAATGGTTGGCAATGTCCTCGCCAATA
>JAUICT010000557.1 GCA_030429325.1 Bacteroidia bacterium | reverse complement strand
CCTTTACCTTACTGAAAATGGAATAACCCATCAGGTAGTAGTTCCGGTTGCTCCATTGATGCTTAAAGTCCAACCCGCCCGAATAAGCATCGGTATGCAAAAAATTGAGTTGGTCGGGTACATCAAACCGATTGGTGGCCGTTACGATACCCCCTACGTATGAATTGTTGTTGTTAAAGTCTTTCTGCAACCGGCCCACAAAATAGTTGGTGAGCGGTTCCACCAATTCCTCGCTTCGCTCCCCATTGGTGTCGATTTCGGCATACTCCTTGGCCGTTAAACTCTCCATAACCCCAATGGACCATCCTTCCTTGGTCTTTCCCGAAAATTTTGCAGCACCAAGAATGGTAGTGTTTCCCGGTCGGTCCACATATTGGTCACCAGACACACTGGGGTATCCTTGCGGGGTCCTTCCTATGCGCCTCGAATAAAATAGATTGTCCGAGGCATGTGAAAATCTGTAATCAAAAATGTTCTTGTTCTCCACAAAGAAAGGACGCCGCTCCTGAAAAAATATCTGGAACCCATCCAAGGCTATTGCCGAAGGGTCGGCCTCCACCTGCCCAAAATCGGGGTTCACGGTTAAATCCAACGTAAGGTCATTGGTCACCCCAATCTTGGCATCCACTCCCCCATTCAACTTAAAATCATTGCCATCCCTAAAGGGATTTCCCTCTTCTTTTTCATAGGTTTTTAGCTGTGTTACCGTAAAAGGCTGTACTTCCAGTTGATTTTGTGGGGTTAGGTTTTTTAATCCATGGAGCTCCCCAAACTCACTGACCCAGCCTGGGGCATCTTGGGGAATACGTTGCCAAACGGAGCGTTCCTCATTTCTGAAATAGCGCCGTAAAACCTGGAGTCCCCAGACCTGTTCCTTATCTGCATTAAACCGCAGCTGACTTAAAGGAATTTTAATTTCGGCGGTCCAACCCTCATCATCTATCTGGGTTTTGGTCATCCAAATGGGGTTCCAACTACTGTCCCAATCGTCCCCATTATTGGAAACAAATTCATCCCCACGAACCCCAGCTACAGTTGCCGTAAAGGAAAATGCGGTCCGAAGATCGTGGTAACTGTCAATGTTAACTTCAACCCAATCGCCATCAAAGGTATCCCTACGGCCCATGCGCCGAACAATGCTATCTGGCTCTGCATCCAAGGCCCTTATGGCAAAATAGATATATTTGGTATCGTAAATGATCTTGAACTTGGTTTGAAAGGTAGGTGGCGTGTTTTCATCTGGGCGAACCTCTATAAAATCACCGCCCCATTCTACAATATCCCATATTGGGTCGTCTATTGCTCCGTCAATAATCGGAGTTCGTCCATCTTGAATGGCATTGGTGTTATATTTCTTTTTTTCAATGATCTGGGCGTCCAAGACCTGAATAGAAACCGACAAAATAGCCAGCCACAAAAAAATCTTTCCCATGTAATTGTTTTATGCACCAGCCTGCATTGACTCCAATCCTTATGGATTGTTATTGATATAGGTGATGACTGTCGTTTTTTGATTGATTTGATTGACATTTCGCGCTAAATTTAGCTGATGACAACATCTCTCTTTTTAAAAAGAATTGAAAACACTTTTTTTTGATGCGACCACACAAGTATCTGATTTGAAACACCTTTTTCATGAAATGGAGCAATTAGTTTTCGCAATCAATACTGTAAATGTTCCCTATTTTCGCCTAAATTGCATGGATGGCTTATAGAGTAATCATTGTAGATGACGAATTGCTGGCGCGACAGCGAATTGTTGAGTTATTGGAAACACGAAAGGAATTCCATATTGA
>JAUICT010000556.1 GCA_030429325.1 Bacteroidia bacterium | reverse complement strand
AGGGCTTATTTTGGCCATTGGAAATGGGTCAGGTGCATGGGTGGCAAGCCGTTATTCGGTTAAAAAGGGAGACGGATTCATAAAGACTTTTTTAGTGGTCGTGGTCATTGCCATGGCCATTAAACTATGGTTTTTTTAAACAATTTTAAACAAGACAAGTATGCCGGGTTTTGAACTTTTTGGAGATAAGGAACGAGAACAGGTACAGGATGTGTTGGATTCTGGGGTTTTGATGCGCTATGGGTTCGATGGGATGCGCAACGGTTACTGGAAGGCAAAGGAGTTGGAAGCTGCCCTTTCCATTAAAATGAAGTCCAAACATGTACACCTATTGAGCAGTGGTACTGCCGCACTTACGGTTGCGTTGGCCAGTGCAGGTGTAGGGGCAGGAGACGAGGTGATCATGCCCACCTTCACTTTTGTGGCCAGTTTTGAATCCATATTGGCCCTTGGTGCCATTCCTGTTTTGGTGGATATAGACGATACCTTGACGTTAAACCCATTGGCAGTTGAGAAAGCTATTACTCCTCGAACCAAAGTGGTGATGCCCGTACATATGTGCGGCTCCATGGCCAATTTGGAAGCGTTACAACAAATTTGTGACCAACACGGCCTTTTGCTCTTGGAAGATGCCTGCCAAGCCATTGGGGGAAGCTACAAAGGAAAACCTTTGGGCAGCATTGGGGATTTGGGTTGTTTTTCCTTTGATTATGTAAAAACAATAACCTGTGGTGAGGGGGGAGCCGTTATCACCAATAATGAAGCCTATTACCAAAATGCCCATAAATATTCCGACCACGGGCACGACCATATTGGAAACGACAGGGGAGCGGAAGAGCATCCTTTCTTGGGATACAACTTTCGGATTTCAGAATTGAACGCTGCCGTGGGACTGGCTCAATTGGATAGATTAGATGAATTTATCGCTCTTCAGAAGAAAAATTACACCATTTTAAGGGAAGCGCTGTCCCAGATTTCAGAGGTTACCTTTCGAACGGTGCCTGATGGGGGAGAGGAGAACTACTCTTTCCTGAGTTTCTTCCTTCCTTCGGAAGTGATTGCCCAAAAAGTCCACAAAACTTTGGGAGAAAACGGAGTTGATGCATGCTTCTATTGGTACAACAACAACTGGCACTACTATAGAAAATGGGAACACCTCACCCAATTGGAATCATTGGGTAAACTGCCCCAAGAAGTCATTGAGGGGTTGCCGGATTATTCCAAGGCCGATTTTTCCGCATCGGACCACTGGATGGGCAGAACCATTTCATGTCTGATCAAATTAAGTTGGACTGAAACTGAAGTACAGGAAAGGGCCAAAAAAATGGTGGAAATACTTAAGAAAACCAGATAGCCCACAATTTTTGTATTGATTTTTGAGCTTGAGAAAAAACTAATACTTCACATATTCCACAATTTCCAATCCGTAACCTACCATCCCTACTCGGCGGGTCTGTTCAGAATTTGAAAGCAAACGAATCTTTGAAATGTTGAGGTCGTGCAAAATCTGGGCGCCGATACCAAAATCCTTGGTGTCCATATCAATTTTGGGAGCTTTGGTAATACCTTCCGCCTGAAGTTTCTTTAATTCTGCCAAACGGCCCAATAAATTTTTGGATTGGTTTCCTTGATTGATAAAGATCATGGCGCCTTTGTCCTCTGCATTCAAAACGTTGAACATTCTGTGCAAGGTTTCGTCCGGGTTGTTGGTGAGGGTGCCCAAAATATCATTGTTCACAAGGGTAGAGTTGATTCGGGTAAGCACAGGGTCGCCATGTTTCCAGTTACCTCGAACCA
>JAUICT010000555.1 GCA_030429325.1 Bacteroidia bacterium | reverse complement strand
TTCCCATCTTCCAGAAAACCTAGAGACCACCTATTTGGTAAATTCGGGAACCGAAGCCATGGAAGGTGCTTTAAAATTGGCCCGAAGGTATACGGGACGTTCCCAAATTGTCGCTGCCAACAAGGCATACCACGGCAATACCATGGGAAGTTTAAGCATAATGGGGTTTGAAGAACGAAAAAGCACCTTTAGACCCTTAATCCCTGATGTTAGGTTCATCAACTTCAATTCTCATGAAGATTTGGAGAAAATAACAACCAAGACCGCAGCCGTGGTTTTGGAAACCATTCAAGGGGGTGCGGGATTCATTCTTCCAAAAGAGGGATATCTGGAAAAAGTTAGAAAGCGTTGCAACGAGGTAGGTGCGCTTTTGATTTTGGACGAAATTCAACCAGGATTTGGCCGTACAGGAAAACTTTTTGCCTTTGAGCATTTTAACTGTTCCCCAGATATTTTGGTCATCGGAAAAGGAATGGCATCCGGGCTGCCCGTTGGAGCCTTTGTGGCGTCCAAGGAAATTATGTCCACGCTTCAGGACAGCCCTAAATTGGGACACATCACTACTTTTGGCGGCAACCCTGTCATAGCAGCTGCCAGTCTGGCAACCTTACAAGAACTAACTGATTCACAGCTTATTGCAGAAACTCTTGAAAAGGAAAAGTTGTTTAGAAAACGTTTGGTACATCCTTTGATTACTGAAATACGAGGAAAAGGATTAATGCTGGCCCCAATAGTAAAGCATAAGGAAATTGCCGATTATTTAATTCTAACTGCTGCCAAAGAAAAGCTCATTCTTTTTTGGTTGCTTTTTGAACCAAAAGCGGTTCGGATTTCGCCCCCATTGACCATTTCAATGAAAGAAATTGAGCAAGGTTGCGACCAAATAATAGACATCTTAAACCGATATAAACCTGCTACTGTTAACTAATTTGTTGATAACATACCCCAAAAATGGACGAATTCACCTATACAAACGGTTAATTTTAAGTCCATAGTCAAACCAAACAAGTTCCTATGGCGTTAGATCCTAACGAACATTCTGACAAATCCATTAGCAAATTCGAGTCCATGCTTCGGACAGATGATGTCTACTTTTTTGATGCTGAGGACTTTGAAGAGATTATCCACCACTACCTTAACAACGGCAAAATTTCCTTGGGAAAAAAAGCCATCCAAATTGGTTTGGAACAGCATCCAAATTCGCTGGAATTGAAACTGTTACAGGTAGAAGTGCTGGCTTTTGAGGACAAATACGAAGCGGCCGAAAAGTTATTGGACGAAATCCAAAATCTGGATGCCTACAATGAGGAAATCTACATTCAGCGTGCCAATATCCAATCCAAACAAGACAATCACCAAGCAGCGGTAAATCTGCTTTTGGAGGCACTCCACCTCACTGAAGACAGTTTTGACATCCATTCTCTTTTGGGCATGGAATATCTTTTTATGGACGATTATGAACGGGCCAAGCGAAGCTTTATGAAATGTGTTGAGTTTGATGACCGAGATTATTCCTCCCTTTACAATGTGGTGTACTGCTTTGAATTCTTGGAGGATTTCGATGGAGCCATCCTCTATCTGAACGATTATTTGGAGCGAAACCCCTACTGCGAAGTGGCTTGGCATCAGTTGGGAAAAATGTACTATGCCATGGACATGTATCCCGAGGCATTGACCGCTTTTGATTTTGCAGTAATTTCAGATGATTCCTTTATTGGAGCCTACTTCGAAAAGGGCAAAGTACTTGAAAAGCTAGGTAGGTACAACGAGGCCATTGAAAACTATGAAGCCACTATT
>JAUICT010000554.1 GCA_030429325.1 Bacteroidia bacterium | reverse complement strand
AGCCAGGATCAAACTCTTCATTGTATTTCCTTGAATGTCTGTCCGACACCCGGAAATCCGAGTCCCCGCATCAAAATGGTTCTTAATTCTCTTTACGCTGTCGTTACAATATGTATATGAACTTCTTGTTTTTTTAACTCAAATCGAACAAGATTTTACTCCTGTTTTTCTTTCGTTAACGCCCTGCCTTATCAGCTAAGCGGGTGCAAATATAAGAAGGTTATTTCTTCTCCACAAAATGTTTTGCTGTATTTTTTTTCAAAAAAATGCGTTAAAAATGTAAGCTGCTGTTTTTCAGAGACCCTCTCTGAAAATTATTTTTTCTTTTATGAAAAGAAGTTCCAAACCAATCCGAAACGGATAACAAAGTCTCGGTATGGATAGTTAGGCGCCGAATAATAATTGGGCTCTGAAAAGATGGAATTAAGGTGCTCCGCCTTTAAATATATTCGTGTTTGCCTGACCTTAGCATTAATAAATAGATCAAGCAATGGATATCCTCCCAGTTCTTCATTGTTCTGAATGTAAAATTCGCCCAGCAATGGGTTGTATGCATTCATATTATATGAAGTAAAGTACTTAAAGGTTACCCCAGTCTGTAGAAACATGGCTTTTTTAAATACATCACTCGAAAAATACAAGGAATTTCTAGTGACCAATTGGGGAAGATTCAGTACTTGATTGTCTTGTGTGACCTCTTGGTACAACACCGTATTGGCCAATGCCCATTTCCTCCATTTAAACTCCTTGGTGTACTTTGCCCTTAAATGGTTTATGGTTGAGGACTCTTGAAAGGGTTTCACAAAAGCAGTTCCCTGACCATTATCAATCTGTTCTTGCGTAGCGGTAGATGCAAAGTAGGTATAGTTGTCCATCATACTGTACTCCCCTTCCAGTCTACCCAATAGTTTTGAATTGAAACCTGCCTTTATGCTTTTCACTTGTTGCTTTTCAAAAGTATCTGTATTCTGCCAATTGTAGTTTCTGTAATCACTTTGGTACAACAGATAATTAAAATCTGGCATTCGGGATGAAATATGGATGCCTCCCATAATTGAAGTGTTCTCGTTCAATTTATAATCCACCATGGCATTCAATCTGTTCCCTGTAAGATCACCTGCTACAGTATAATCCAACTCTCCTTTTAACGACAGCGGTCCAATTCTTTTGGAATACGCTCCTCCAACCGTTATTTCTTGTCCGTCCAGTTTATTCTGAATGGTTCCTTCTTCCGTTATTAAAATACTATTGAAGTAATAGTTGTAGTTATATAGACTTGCGCTTCCTGTGAGTTTTCCCAAAGTTCTATTAGAGAATTCCACACTACCTTTATTGAACATGGTCTTCAACCTGGCCCTGTCCTCAATGGGCACTAAAAATGGGTCATCCCCAAAGGCATCATTCTGGGCCAATTGGTTAAAGTCGAACAATTTTGTTTCGTATGTAAATTCATGACCAATGGTAAGTGTTGTTGGGTCCTTGTCAAGAGAATCCTTTGGACTGTTCACCAATTTGTACCTATGGTCAAAGAAATACCGTTTCCCTAAAATCCTATTACCTGCATTCGTGTACCTGACATCTATTTTTGACCTATCCTGAAAATCGTCCAGTTCCCCTTCAAACTGTTCCCTGTTCAATAGGCCTCCATTTTCATCCGCCTCTATTTCCTGCGCTGCAATATGACCTCGCAACCCATATCTACCATTCTGGGTTGAATAATTAAAGGTAGCCCTGAAATTTCCTGATTGGGCCTGATCGAATCTATACTTCCCTAGAGACCTAAATCCATTATAGGCCAAGGAGG
>JAUICT010000065.1 GCA_030429325.1 Bacteroidia bacterium | reverse complement strand
TACCACGCGTTAAGGCAGGGAGTGTATTAATTAAAACAACTCGCAGCTTGGTGTCTTTAGGCACTGAACGTATGTTGGTGGAGTTTGGCAAGGCCAATTTCATCCAAAAAGCAAAACAACAGCCAGATAAGGTCAAAATGGTTTTGGATAAAGTTAAAACAGATGGTTTAAAGCCAACGGTTAGTGCTGTTCTCAATAAATTGAACCAACCTTTACCGCTTGGGTATTGCAATGTTGGAGAAGTTGTTGCGGTTGGTAAAGGCGTAAGTGAATTTTCTGTTGGGGATCGCGTGGCCTCCAATGGAAATCATGCAGAATATGTTTGTGTGCCCAAAAACCTAGTGGCCAAGATTCCAGACAATGTCAGCGATGATGAGGCAACTTTTACAGTGATAGGATCTATAGGGCTGCAGGGTGTTAGATTGTTAAATCCCACTTTCGGGGAAACCGTTGTTGTGGTGGGATTGGGATTGATTGGTCTTGTAACTGCAGAATTGTTACTGGCCAACGGTTGTAATGTTATAGGCTTTGACTTTGATCCTGTGAAAGTGCGCATTGCAAATCAAAAGGGAATCACAGCCATCAATCCTGCCGAGGGGACTGATCAAGTCAAATTTGTTGAATCCTACACCAACGGAATAGGCGCTGATGGTGTCATAATCTCAGCATCCAATAAGAGCAATGAAATTATCTCCCAATCTGCCAACATGTGCCGAAAAAGAGGCCGAATCGTACTGGTGGGGGTAATAGGATTGGATATAAGCAGGGCAGACTTTTATGAAAAGGAGATCACCTTCCAAGTATCTTGCTCCTATGGCCCTGGAAGGTATGATGATGAATATGAGCAAAAAGGGAACGATTACCCTATCGGATATGTTAGATGGACAGAAAAGCGCAATTTTGAAGCGATTTTGAATGCGATATCAAAAGGCACTCTAGATGTTAAACCGTTGATAACGGAAAGCCTTTTGTTGGAAGACTATAAAAAGATATATGGCGACATGGCCAACTCGAGGTCTATTGCATCAATTTTGAAATATGACAACACCAAGGAACAGTCCAAGACCGTACAAATTGTTGAAAAGGATTATATAGGGAAAAAGGGTGTCATTGGAATTATAGGCGCCGGAAATTTTACCAGTTCCACAATTCTTCCTAATCTTTCAAAACTCAAGGCAGACATAAAATATATTGCAAGCTCAGGCGGGCTGTCTGGAACCATACAGGCTAAAAAGCATGGAATATCGAACTCAACATCAGATTATAAAGAGATTTTGCAAGATAATGATGTAGACCTTGTTTTTGTAACAACGCAACATAATATGCATGCCGCAATGGTATTGGAAGCAATACAAGCCAATAAAAGTGTTTTTGTGGAAAAACCATTGGCATTGACCGAAGGGGAACTTTCCAATATTGAAAAGACGTATGGAGAAAGCAATTCCTGTATTTCAGTTGGGTTTAACAGAAGGTTTGCACCATTGGCCCAAAAAATGAAAACCCTACTTGGCAAAGCACAAACACCCATAAATATTGTGGCCACCATGAATGCCGGATATATTCCACCAGAGGTCTGGGTGCACGATATGGAAGTTGGTGGAGGAAGAATTATTGGAGAAGGGTGTCATTTTATAGACTTGTGTAGCTATCTGGCAGATAGCAAGGTGGTTGCAGTTTGTATGAGCGCCATGGGTGAAAACCCAGAGGAGAATACGGATAATGCCAGTATTCTGCTTAAATACGAGAACGGCACCAATGCAGTCATCAATTATTTTTCCAATGGGAGCAAGTCCTATTCAAAGGAACGTGTAGAGGTTTACTCCCAAGAACGCACCTTGGTCATGGACAATTGGAGAAAGTTAAAGACATATGGTTTTAAAGGGGGTAATATGTCTTCAGGGCAGGACAAAGGACATTTTAACCAGTTTAAGGCCCTGTTGGATCAACAACGAAACGGAGGAAAACCAATTATACCCTTTGAAAGTTTAGTGAACACCACTAAGGCCTCTTTTGCCGCCATTGAATCCCTTAAACAAGGTAAATGGATTACCATAGAATAACGACTTTATTCCACACGCTAAAGTTTTTAAAGGGTAAACAGATCTATTACAGGCTGTTTTACTTTGTTAGGAATAGATTCTTTTCCAAGAAAACCTATAAAAGCCTCAATAAAGAAGTGAATGGCTTGGTATGGAATGGGAAGGAAATTTATTTTCAAAACACCTTTCATGAAGCTCAAAAGTTTGAGTTTCTCAATTTACAGCATGATTTCACAAACAAAATAGATTGGAACTACAATGGCTTTGGAAAACTGTGGACCTATAACCTAAATTATTTTGATTTTCTCAACCAAAAAAATAGTACAACCAAAAAAGGGCTTGATTTAATTAAGGATTACATGGGGGCCGAAAGCCAACTGCAAGATGGTCTGGAACCCTATCCAATTTCGTTGAGAGGAATAAACTGGATAAAGTTTCTTTCAAGAAACCAGATAAGGAACCATTCCATAAACCAAACCCTTTACAAACACTATCAGAGGCTGCACCACAATCTGGAATACCACCTTTTGGGGAACCATCTATTGGAAAATGGATTTTCACTATTTTTTGGAGCCCATTATTTTAAGTCTGAGGAATTTTACAAAGAATCAAAAAAGATTCTTGAAACAGAATTAAATGAGCAGGTTTTGGATGATGGCGCCCATTTTGAGCTGTCGCCAATGTATCATCAGATCTTATTGCATCGGTTGTTGGATTGCATAAACTTAGCCCAACGCAACCCATGGAAAGAAGATGGGCTGCTCCCTTTTTTAAAGGAAAGGGCCACAAAAATGTTGTCGTGGCTAGATAGTATTACATACGATAACGGAGAAATTCCAATGGTTAATGATGCGGCTTACGGCATTGCTCCAAACACCAAGGAGATAACGGAGTATGCAATCTGCATGGGGCTTAAATGGAATACCTCCGGCTTGGGAGCTTCGGGATATAGGAAATTTAATAAAAATGGTTTTGAAGTTGTAATGGATGTTGGCAACGTTGGTCCCGATTATCAACCAGGACATGCCCACTCAGATACTCTGAGTTTTGAGATGCATCTGGACCAAAACCCTTTCATTGTGGATACGGGAACCTCTACTTATGAGAAAAATCAAATAAGGCAACAGGAGCGCGAGACCGCAGCACATAATACGGTCAAGTTAGGCAACAAAGAACAAACTCAGGTATGGGGAGGTTTTCGCGTAGCAAAAAGAGCGCGAATCACTTCGTTGGAAGCTAACGACATAAGTGTAAAGGCTTCTCATGATGGGTATGCTCCCTCAATTCACCAAAGAGAATTTAAACTTGAGGAGGATACACTTATCATCAATGATAGTATCTCTAATCAGAAAGAGGATGCAACCGCCTATTTTCATTTGCACCCCAACGTAACTAACATAAATCCAATGGGAAACTGTATTGAATTCCCCGACGATGGTGTAGAAATACATTTTGAAGGAACTAAAATTGGTGTTGCCATACATCCCTGCAAAATTGCATCAGGGTTCAATAGACTTGAGGAAGCTCGGATGATTACTGTTGATTTTGATAAAACCCTAAAAACAACTATTAGACGGAGGCTTTTATGAAAATACTTTTCTTAACGGATAATTTTGCGCCGGAGTTCAATGCACCGGCCTCACGCACGTATGCACATTGCAAAGAATGGGTAGAACAAGGGGCACAGGTTACGGTAATAACCGGAGTACCAAACTTTCCTAAGGGTAAGGTTTTTGAGGGGTATAAAAACCGATGGAAACAGGAAGAATATATAGCCGGAATACGTGTAATTCGTGTTTGGACATACATTGCCGCAAATGAAGGGTTTTTTAAGCGGACCCTTGATTTCATTAGTTTTATGATTACCTCATTTTGGGCAGGCCTCTTTCTCAAGACAGATCTTATTGTGGCCACCTCTCCCCAATTCTTTACGGCTATTTCTGGAAGATGGCTTTCCTTTTTTAAAAGAAAAAAATGGGTTATGGAAGTGAGGGATATATGGCCCGAATCCATAAAAGCGGTTGGGGCAATGGATGGCAATTGGATTATACGGTATTTTGAATACTTGGAAAAAAGAATGTACAGATCGGCCTATAAAATTGTTACGGTTACGGATTCCTTCAAGAGGCAACTTATAAAAGAGCATGCCATTCCTGAAACCAAAATAGGGGTTTTTAAAAATGGGATAGACACATCCTTGTTTCGGCCTATAGCAAAAGATTCTGAATTGCTGAAAGAGTTAGGGTTGCAAAAGAAGTTTGTCATCGGATATATTGGAACCCACGGGATGGCACATAAGCTGGATTTTATTCTGAGAACAGCCAAAGAAATTAAAGATGACCAAATTCATTTCCTTTTTTTGGGAACTGGTGCTGAAAAAGAAAACCTGGTAAACCTAAAAGAGAGGTTAAACTTGCAAAATGTAACCATGTTAGATTCCGTCCCAAAAAATCATGTGAGCAAATATATTTCCATCCTGGATGCTGGGCTGGTAAACCTAAAAAAATCAGATACATTCAAATCGGTTATACCATCTAAAATCTTTGAGTTGGCAGCCATGCACAAACCCATATTGTTAGGTGTGGAAGGTGAATCCAAAGATTTGGTGGAAACTTACGGGATAGGGGTTTGTTTTGAGCCCGAAAACAACAACGATTTCATTGAAAAAGTTGATGAAATCGTAGCCAAAAAATCAAGTGAATACCCCTTTGACTCATTTGTATCCAACTTTAAAAGAAAGAATCTTGCAAACCAAATGCTATTATTTTTAAGTGAATAGCGTAAGTTTTCTACATTTGCGAAGATGAATTTTTTAGAAACGGCCATTTTGTTGTTCCTGGGATCATTCCTGTTGGTGTATCTCACAATTCCCAAGATAATAGGTGTTGTTGAGTATAAAAGACTTATGGACGACCCGAACAAAAGAAGTTCGCACCACAAAAAAACACCTACCTTGGGAGGGGTGTCGTTTTTCTTTACTTTAATCGTGGCCTTTTTTTTCATTAAAAGTTGGCATACATTCCAGGAGGACATATACATTATTCCGGGCCTAACCATATTGTTTGTTGTAGGATTAAAGGACGATCTGGTTGTGCTCTCTCCGGGATCAAAGCTTATAGCTCAGGTTTTGGCAATAACTTTTGTGCTTTTAAATGAAAGTTTTACCATTGAATCTCTTAATGGCTTTTTAAACATTTATGAAATTCCCTATTACCTATATTTGATTATTGCGGGATTCCTGATGCTCACCATTATCAATTCTTACAACTTAATTGATGGGATAGATGGTTTGGCCTCCATTGTAGGAATAGTCATCATGATTATTTATACAACTATTTTTTATCTGTCCCAAGAATACTTTTTTGCCCTTATAGCCATCATTATGAATGCCTGCCTCATGGCATTCTTTGGGTTTAATGTATCATCGGACAAAAAAATATTCATGGGGGATACAGGTTCTTTGATCGTGGGTTTTATCATAAGCATTTTAACACTGAAGTTTTTGGCATTGGAGCCCGCAGCGTATGGAGAGCTTCCCTTTTTATTGGAAAATGCACCGCTCATTGCCATAAGCATCCTAATAGTTCCCCTCTTTGATACGGCCCGTGTTTTCACCATTCGAATAGCAAACAAAAAAGGACCATTTTCACCAGACAGAAACCATGTACATCATGTTCTCATAGATTTTTGGGGCTTGTCCCATAAACAAGCAAGCTTTATTATAGGGTGTTTTAATATACTGTTCGTTGTTTTGTTCATTATTTTGGGAAGTAAGGCAAAAAATTTGGGAATGGTGATCATGCTAGTAAGTGTGGTCATATTGTTGGCCTATGTTTTCTTCAAGTACAATTACAACTTTACAACCTTGAAACAGAAAATATTGTTGCGACGTAAGATTGATGCTTTGAAAGGAAAAAAGGAATCGACCCCCAAAAAGAAAGAAAAGAAAAGTTGAAAAAAACACTCATAACAGGCGCTGCCGGATTCCTTGGCTCACACCTTTGTGATAGGTTCATTGCCGAAGGCCACCATGTCATTGGCATGGACAACCTTATCACAGGAGATTTAAAGAACATTGAACATTTATTCCATTTAAAACGGTTCGAGTTCTTTCATCATGATGTTTCCAAGTTTGTCCACGTTCCCGGACGAATGGACTATATCCTACATTTTGCATCTCCTGCCAGCCCCATTGACTATTTAAAAATTCCGATTGAAACCCTAAAAGTAGGCTCATTGGGGACCTTGAACCTTTTAGGTTTGGCAAGAGATCATAAGGCACGTATTCTGGTGGCCTCTACTTCAGAAGTATATGGAGACCCGCTGGTACATCCACAAAATGAAGAGTATTATGGGAATGTAAGTCCCATTGGTCCGCGAGGAGTTTATGATGAGGCCAAACGCTTTATGGAATCCATAACCATGGCTTACCACAGGCATCATGGATTGGACACCCGCATTGTCCGAATTTTTAATACGTACGGTTCCCGCATGCGATTGAATGATGGGCGGGTGGTACCTGCTTTTATGGGACAAGCATTACGGGGAGAAGATTTAACAGTTTTTGGAGATGGCTCACAAACCCGGTCATTTACCTACATCGATGACCAGATTGAAGGCATTTATCGACTTTTGATGAGCGATTATGTGGAGCCCATCAATATTGGAAACCCAGATGAAACCACCATTCTAGAATTTGCGGAAGAAATCATAAAGCTGACAGGAACTGATCAGAAAATTGTCTTTAAACCTCTGCCACAAGACGACCCCTTGCAGCGACAACCCGATATATCCCGAGCAAAGGAAATCCTAAATTGGGAACCCAAGGTGCATCGCTCCGTCGGCCTCAAAAAGGTCTACGAATATTTTAAATCACTTCCACACGATCAACTGTGGGAGTCCCACAGGGAGTTTTTACCATAAATCATTCGTCAAATGTTATTTCGAAATGAGGAGCGAAGCGACGATTGAGAAATCTGGCTTATTGTAGATTTCTCGCATACGCTCGAAATGACAAGTTAGAGGTTTTATTAGAATTAGTGAGGATTTGTGCAATTCGTGTCAAGAGCTTTTGATTGGCAAGCCCATTGTTCGCGTGAATTTGAACAAAATGGGCTAGGTGAGGATTCCAAATTACCCCGAAAAAACCACATTACACCAAAATTAAATTTGAATTGGGTTACTTTTGCCAAAACTTTATTTTCATGAACATTTTGGTCCTAGGGTCTGGTGGAAGAGAGCATGCCATCGCCCTTAAAATTTCTCAAAGCCCTAAATCCACAAAGTTGTTTGTTGCTCCTGGTAACGCCGGCACGTCCCAGATTGCCACAAATGTTGAGGTAGGCGTAAATGATTTTGAAGCCATTAAACAATTGGTGTTGAAAGAAAACATCGATTTGGTTGTGGTAGGTCCCGAAGACCCATTGGTGAATGGCGTTCATGATTTTTTCCTAAATGATTCCTCGTTAAACGATACTCCAGTAATAGGACCTCAAAAGGCCGCCGCTGCTTTGGAAGGAAGCAAGGAATTTGCCAAAGAATTTATGATGAGGCACAATATTCCAACGGCAGCCTATCAAAGTTTTACAGGGAATACTTTGGAAAAAGGCTATGCCTTTTTGGAAACCTTAAATCCACCTTATGTACTAAAAGCCGATGGGCTGGCAGCAGGAAAAGGAGTTTTGATTCTCAAAGATTTACAAGAAGCCAAGGATGAGCTAAAATCCATGTTGGTCGATTCCAAATTTGGGAATGCCAGCGCCACTGTTGTAATCGAAGAGTTTTTGGATGGGATAGAGTTAAGCTGTTTTGTACTTACTGATGGTAACAACTACAAGATTCTTCCAACGGCCAAAGATTACAAACGGATTGGAGAGGGCGATACAGGACTGAATACAGGTGGCATGGGCGCAATTTCGCCCGTTCCATTTGCAGATTCCGTGTTCATGGAGAAGATAGAGCGTCAAATTGTGAAACCTACCGTAGAGGGTCTTAAAAAGGACAATTTGCCTTATGTTGGATTCATTTTTATCGGATTGATCAAGGTGGGCAACGAGCCCAAGGTTATCGAGTATAATGTGAGGATGGGTGATCCAGAAACCGAAGTCGTTATACCTCGTCTTAAAAGTGATTTGGTGGAAGTACTTTCGGCTATGGCCAATGGAACGTTGGACCAGATTGATCTACAGATTGATGAAAGGACAGCAACAACGGTCATGGCTGTTTCAGGAGGGTATCCCGAAGCCTATGAAAAGGGTAAGGAAATCACAGGAACTGAAGATGTTGTAGATTCCATTGTATTCCATGCGGGAACCAAAGTATCCAATGGAAAAGTAGTTACCAATGGCGGGCGTGTAATCGCTATCACTTCCTTTGGAAAAGACTTTAGGGAAGCGTTACAGCAATCCTATCAAAATATGGAAAAACTCCATTTTGATGGGATGTACTACAGAAAAGACCTAGGGTTTGATCTATAAGTAAGAGTGAGAGCTTATGCTCTTGTCTTCCTCATTATTATCGTTGAAGATTTTCAACTGCTTCATCCAATACACCATGGCGATAAAACCGATAATGGAGAACATCCAGTTAATCGTGTTGGCACCCCACCAGCTGTGTGTAAATCGAAAGAAATCGTATGGGGCAAAAAGGTGGTTTACAAATAAGTCTTCTATACCGTAAAAAAACTTGCTCATCTTGGTTATATTTACTTTGCAAAAGTAGCAAAAGATAGGATGATTTCAAGCTTTTTCGGAAAAACA
>JAUICT010000553.1 GCA_030429325.1 Bacteroidia bacterium | reverse complement strand
CACCATGAAAAAAGAGGTGGAACGGGAACAAAGCCTGATGCTCAACTACCTAAAGGAAAAGCTGAACAACCATTCCATTACCCTTCACATTACCGTGAATGAGGAAGTCGCCAAAAAGTTCGCCTTTACCCCAGAGGAAAAGTATGAGAAACTACGGGAAAAGAATCCCGCCATAGACCTCTTGCGCAAGGAGTTCGATTTGGATTTTTGACCATTCCATTATCTTTGCAGCTAAATCTTGAAGAGTACCACTATGCTAGGGCTTAAACTACCAACTGACCCAAGATGGGTAAACATTGTAGAGAAGAACATTGAGGAAATCCTTACCGATCATGCGTATTGTGAACAAAAAGCGGCCAGCACAGCCATTTCACTGATTATTGGCTTTCCCGAAAAATCGGATTTGGTCAAAGAGATGACTGCCTTGGCCCGTGAGGAAATGGGACATTTTAACATGGTACATGATAAAATTCTTAAACGGGGATGGGTCTTGGGCCGTGAACGGAAGGATGAATATGTTATTGAATTGATGAAATTCTTCCCTAAAGGTGGCAGCAGGGAAACCCATTTGGTGCACAAACTTTTGTATGCAGCACTAATTGAAGCCCGTAGCTGCGAACGTTTCCGGTTACTTTCAGAAGAAATTGCAGATGAGGAACTCTCCGAATTCTACCGCAACCTTATGGTCAGTGAGGCCAACCATTATACCATGTTCCTAAAGTTCGCCCGAAAATATGGCAAAAAGGAAGAGGTGGACCAAAAATGGCAAGAGCTATTGGAGTATGAAGCCGATCTCATGAAAGATTTGGGCAAAAGGGAAACCATGCACGGTTAGGCTTCTTGATAATAAAGGGTTTTGATCATCCCATCGGCCAAGCCTATTTTGGGCACATGGATTTTCTTGGCTCTACTCCACTTCGCTGCATTCAAGAATATTTTGGTGGCGGGTATGATTACATCTGCCCGATCTTGGTTTAGTCCCAACTCTGCAATCCGGTCTTCGTAATCCATGCTGTTGAGAAAATGATACTGGGCATTCAGCCAGATATAGGACAAAGGTTGCCCAATTTTTCTTCCGGACATCTTGTGGAGCTTGTTAATGTTTCCTCCTGAGCCAATGATCTCCACCAACCTATCCTTTGCTATATGGGAGGCCATCCACATTTTAATATCGTCCCAGACTGTATCCGCGACCAAGTTGTTCAGAATACGTACTGTTCCTATTTCAAAAGAACGGGACAGAACAGGTGCTCCCTTGTCAAAAATGGTAAATTCAGTGCTTCCACCTCCTACATCGACATAAAGATATAGACGGTCCGTTTTAATGACATCCTTTAAATCTGTGGATGCAATAATGGCCGCTTCACGTTTGCCATCTATGATCTCTATTTTAATATTGGATTCTTGTTGAATCCGTTCAATGACTTCCCGGCCATTTTTTGCATCGCGCAGTGCAGAAGTAGCACAGGCCATGTACTTTTCCACACCATAAACCTGCATTAGAAGGTCGAAGGATTGCATGGTTTTAATGAGACGTTTTAGGCTGATATCTGAAATAACACCCCGTAAAAATGCATCTTCCCCTAATCGTACAGGCACCCTTACCAGTTCGCTTTTCTTGAAAAGCGTGGGCCTACCCTCTTGCTCTATAACATTGTTGATCAGCAACCGAATGGCGTTGGATCCAATATCAATGGCCGCAAATTTTCGTATGACCAAATTTTCAGTTTTAGGATTGCAATTTTTTTTGGTAGTAGTGATACAATTCAAATTGAGATCTTAATTCAGGCTCACCCTTTGGACGCTGTCTATACGCAT
>JAUICT010000552.1 GCA_030429325.1 Bacteroidia bacterium | reverse complement strand
TCAAAAATAAGCCTTTTTTATTTCTTGATTAGGTGGAAACAATCCAGGATATTTCTCTTTTTAAACGCAATACGCATCAAACGGCCATCACCATCGGCACTTTTGATGGAGTCCATATGGGACACCGTAAGATATTGGAACGCCTCATAAATAGTGCCAAAAATACAGGATTAAAGTCCACAGTACTCACTTTTTTCCCGCATCCCAGAATGGTTCTTCAAAAAGATACCGATATAAAACTATTGAACACCATTGAGGAGAAAGCACAGATTCTGAATGCATTGAACTTGGATTATCTTATTATCCACCCATTCACGAAGCATTTTTCCAGACTTTCTGCAACGGAATTTGTTCGCGACATTTTGGTAAACAACCTAAAAGCCAAAAAAATCATCATTGGTTACGACCATAGATTCGGCAGAAATAGAAATGCAAATATCCAAGACCTTATTGCCTTTGGCAGTACCCTTGATTTTGAGGTCGAGGAAATCCCTGCCCAAGAAATCGATGATGTTTCTGTAAGCTCCACAAAAATTAGGAAGGCGCTTTTGGAAGGCGATGTTGCCACCGCAAATAGCTATCTGAGTTATGCCTATATGCTTACCGGAGTCATAAAAAAAGGAAAAGGACTTGGCAAAAAGTTCGGCTTTCCTACGGCAAACCTTCACATTCCCGAAACCTACAAACTCATTCCAAAAAATGGGGTATATGTAGTAAAGAGTACCATTAACGACAAGGAACATTTTGGGATGATGAACATTGGTTACAATCCAACCGTGTCCGGAGGGTCCGAAAAAAGCATTGAAATCAACTTTTTTGAGTTCGAGGGCAACCTGTACGACAAAAAGATACAGGTAAGCATCTTACATCGCATCCGGGATGAGCACAAATTTGATTCTGTTGAGGAACTTCAACAGCAATTGGCAAAAGACAAGGATTACTCGTTGGACCTAATTTCCAAATAAATGTTGTCCCAATTCCTGTTCAAAAAGATTGACAATGCCCAATTGGTGGTATTTCGAGTATTTTATGGGCTTTTGGTCAGTGCAGAGTGCTACGGCGCCATTGCTACTGGGTGGGTCAGACGAACCTTGATAGAACCCAAATTCACATTCTCCTTTATTGGGTTTGAGTGGCTACAGCCGCTTCCGGGAAATGGCATGTACGTCTATTTTGCCCTAATGGGTACTTTGGGAATCTTAATAACCATAGGTTATAAATACCGTTATAGTGCTTTGGCCTTTGCCCTAATGTGGACCGGGGTGTACTTGATGCAAAAGACATCCTACAACAACCATTACTATTTATTAATGCTCTTGGCCTTCATCATGGCATTCCTACCTGCCCAAAAAGATGCCTCGTTGGATGCCAAATTAAATCCAAAGTTGCATTCCCATACCATGCCCAATTGGGTACGATGGACCATAATCCTTCAATTGTTCATCGTCTACACCTATGCCTCAGTGGCCAAACTGTATGGCGATTGGTTGGACTTTAGCATCATAGAACTCTTGATGAAATCCAAATCCGATTACTTTTTGATCGGGGACCTTTTACAGGAAAAATGGGTGCATAAGATTGTGGCATTTTTCGGAATATTTTTTGATCTGCTCATTGTGCCGGCCCTACTTTGGAAGCCCACCCGTAAAATTGCTTTCGTTCTGGCCATTTTTTTCCATTTGTTCAACAGTGTAGTATTTCAAATTGGGATTTTCCCTTACCTATCCTTGGCATTCACGGTCTTCTTTTTTGAGCCCCAAACCATTAGAAATCTATTTTTAAAAACCAAAAAGGTGGTTGTTGAACAAACCCAAATAC
>JAUICT010000064.1 GCA_030429325.1 Bacteroidia bacterium | reverse complement strand
GACCTAAACCTCAAGAATGGGGTTGCCCATGAAATAGATAGTGTTATTCTGCCTTCACAAATGTAATCAGCGTAGTTCGGCACCCAATTCCTTTTGATATTGGGTCAATAACTTAGCCATAATCTTGTCAATTTGTTTGTCCGTTAAGGTCTTTTTCTCGTCCGACAAGGTGAAGCTTACGGCATAGGATTTTTTCCCATCCGGTAAATTTTTGCCCGTATAAACATCAAAAAGGTTTACTTTTTTCAGAAGATTTTTCTCTGTTTTCCAAGCAATGTCATACACTTGCTGGAATGACGTGGAATCGTTAAGTAATAGCGCAAAATCACGGGTAACCTCTGGAAATTTCGGAATTTCCTTAAAGACAATATTTTGTTTGCCCACCAATGCAAGAATGGAATCCCAATCAAAGTCCGCAAAGAAAACCTCTTGCTTTATATCAAACGTTTTAAGAACAGATTTTGAAGCCAAACCAAAGTGTGCCAAGACATTGCCGTCTTTTTCATAGGAAAGCCCTTCGGCATAGACGGTATTGGTACATGGTTTAATTTTAACGTCTTTTATTCCCAAGCGATCAAAAAGAGACTCCACAATACCTTTGAGGTAGAAGAAATCTGTTTTTTTGCTAGGGACACTCCAGCTATCCGCCGCACGGTTTCCAGAAATAAAGATGGATAAATGTTGTCGCTCCTGGTTTTCGCCTGCTATTTTATGGTAGGTCTTGCCGAATTCAAAAAGTTTTAGACTGGTTTTCTGACGATTATGGTTGTAGCTTATGGCTTGAAGTCCAGAAAACAGCATGGAGGTTCTTAAAACCGACAAATCGGAACTCAAAGGGTTCAACATTGAGATTTTTTCCCCATCGCGCGCTTGGGTGTGGGCATCGGGAGAAACCAAGCTATTGGTCATGATCTCATAAAAACCTTGGGCCGCCAGGGTGTTTCCGATAACATCTTGTATACGGTGGTTTTCAAAACGTGATGTTTTGGCGATGGAAGCCGTAAGCTTTTCCTTATGGTCAATATTGTTGTAGCCATAAACTCTTAGGATCTCTTCGATGACATCCACTTCTCGGGTAACATCAACACGATAGGTGGGAATGGTTAATCCAAGTCCAGACTCTGTAACATTGTTGATGCGGATTTCCAAGGAAGACAAAATGGATTTTATGGTATCCCTTGGAATTTCCTGTCCAATGAGTGAGTTGATTTTATCAAAAGTCAGGAACACTTGTCTATCCTGAGGTTTCTTTGGGTAAAGGTCAACAACCTCAGAAGTAATGTATCCCCCCGCAATTTCACGAATCAACAACGCTGCCCTTTTAAGAGCATACTCGGTTAGGTTAATGTCGATGCCACGCTCATATCGAAATGAAGCATCTGTATTTAGTCCATGTCTTTTGGCAGACTTTCGAATGGAAACTGGGTCAAAATATGCGCTCTCCAAGAAAATGGAAGAAGTATGCTCCGTTACTCCGGAATAAACCCCACCGAAGACTCCGGCAATACACATGGGTTTTTCACTATCGCAGATCATAAGATCACCTTCGTGTAGGGTACGTTCCACATTATCCAAGGTCTTGAACTTTGTGCCGGCCGGTAAGGTCTTGACCTCTATTTTATTGCCTTTTATTTTGGATGCATCAAAAGCATGTAGCGGCTGTCCCAGCTCGTGCAGTACATAATTGGTTACGTCCACCACGTTGTTAATAGGGGACAATCCAATGGCTCTTAACCTATTTTTTAACCAGTGGGGAGATTCTTGGACAATAAGATTGCTTATGGTAACTCCACAATATCTTGGTGCCAATTGAGTTTCTTTGACCTCCACATCAATTTTCAGGGATCGGTTGTCAATGGAAAAGTTACTGGTGGAAGGCGTTACCAACTCCTTTTGGATTTCTTTCTGTTCCAATCCAGCCTTCAAGTCACGGGCCACGCCAAAATGACTCATGGCATCGGACCGGTTAGGGGTAAGACCTATCTCAAAAACCTCATCACTTTCAATATCGAACACTTTGGCACAAGGGGTTCCGGGTTCCAGGGTTTCGTTCAATACCATGATTCCGTCATGACCATTCCCCAAGCCCAGCTCATCTTCGGCACAGATCATACCATGGCTTTCCTCACCTCTGATTTTCCCTTTCTTTATTTGCCATGCTTCACCCTCTTTGGAATACAATGTAGTTCCAATAGTGGCTACGGGAACTTTCTGTCCGGTGGCAACATTCGGGGCACCACATACAATTTGTACGGGCTCTCCTTTTCCAATATCAACAGTGGTCAGTTTTAGCCTATCGGCGTTTGGATGTTGCTCACAGCTGAGCACGTGGCCCACAACAACACCTTCCAAGCCACCTTTCACGGATTCAAAACGGGAAATGCCTTCAACCTCAAGACCCAAATCCGTCAACAACTCACCAGTTTTTTGTGAATCCCAATCAATCTGTAAAAACTGTCGTAGCCAGTTGTAAGAAATCTTCATACCCCAATTTTAGAGGGGACAAATATAAAACAATAGCCCAACAGATTCAATGTAAATAATAAGAGGGTTTTGGTCTAAATTGTAAGATTTGGATACTATTTTCTACTTTTAAGAAAAATCTTTCACATCATGAAGAGGATATCATTGTTTTGGGCACTGATTTTATTGGTGGTTTCATGCAAAAAGGAAGGGAAAGAAATATCGGTCGGCGACTGGTGGGGCAAGATGGAGGTTGCATCACATATAGATTTGCCTTTTACGTTTACCCTGTCCAAGAATACAGATGGGCGCTACATTATGCAAGTGTACAACGCCGATGAGGTGATCACTGTAGATGAGATTGAGATAGAGGGCGACTCAATCCATATACAAATGCCTGTTTTTGAGGGTTACTTTACAGGAACTTTTTCGGAGGAAGAAATTCATGGAAGCTTTATAAAAGAGAGTTTGGAGCGCATAGTGCCGTTCAGTGCTTTTTATGGAAAACGGGAACGTTTCCAAACACAACAGGATGCTGCCGTCAATATTTCAGGGATATGGGAAACTTATTTTGATATAAATACAGATACGGAATACCCCGCAAAGGGCATATTTATGCAAAATGGGAATAAAATCAAGGGGACTTTTAGAACCAGAACGGGGGATTATAGGTATTTGGATGGTGTGGTCACTGGCGATAGTCTAAAACTTTCTGCTTTTGATGGTTCGCACGTGTACCTTTTTATGGCCAAGGTAACAGACAGTACTTTGGAGGGAAGGTTTTACGATGGAAACCATTCCGTAAAAGAATTTATGGGTGCCCGTAATGAGGCTTTTGAATTACCGGATGCCAATTCGTTGACATATCTAAGGGAAGGCTATGATCGGTTGAACTTTTCTTTTCCCGATGCCACGGGCAAAATGGTAAGTTTGTCCGATGCCAGATTTTCTGGAAAACCTGTCTTGGTACAGATTATGGGTTCTTGGTGTCCCAATTGTTTGGATGAAACCCGATTTTATGTTGATTTCCTAAAAGAACATCCAGATTTAAATATTGAACTGGTGGCTCTGGCCTTTGAATATGCCAAGACCGAAGAAAAAGCCTTTGAGGGCATTCAACGCCTTAAAGAGAGGGTAGGGGCAGATTACCCTATTTTACTGGCGCAGTTTGGTACATCCAACAAACAGAAAGCCAATGAAAAATTGCCCATGCTCAACCATATTTTGTCGTATCCCACCACTATTTATCTTGATAAAAAAGGTGCGGTCAGAAAGATTCATACGGGCTTTAACGGGCCTGCGACGGGCGAAAAGTATGAGGAATTCAAAAAACAGTTTACTGAAACCATGCGAGAACTGGCTTCAGAGCCTATAAAGACAGATGCTTAAATAATAGTGGATTTTCCCAAGTGGATATTCTCATCGTTTACACTGAAATCATCTTCAATATCAACAATGTTGTGGGCTATATAATCGCCTACTTGGTTGGTTCCAAATTGACTGTCATGCTTTAGGTCCGGTGTAACAATTTCCTTCTTCAGTGATTTATCCACGGCATTACGAACGGCAAGCGATTCGTCTATAAGACCAAAATGCTCAAGCAACATGGCTACCGAAAGAATGGAGGCAATAGGGTTTGCAATGTCTAACCCCATAGCTTGGGGATAAGAACCATGGATAGGTTCAAAAAGTGAGCTTTCCTCTCCAATTGATGCTGAGGCCAGCAATCCAATGGATCCACCAATAACACTTCCTTCATCAGAAATAATATCACCAAACATGTTTTCGGTAAGAATAACGTCAAATTGGGTCGGTTTCAGAATGATTTGCATGGCAGCATTGTCCACAAACAAATAATCCAACACTACATCGGGGTAACTTTCACCTATTTTGGCAACTACTTTTCTCCAAAGTCTGGAAGATTCCAGCACATTGGCTTTGTCTACAAGAGTAAGTTTACCTCTCCTGTTTTTAGCAGCCTTAAATGCGAGGTGGGCCACTCTGCTGATTTCTTCTTCAGAATATTCACAAAGATCGGAAGCTACCGTACCCTCTTCATTAAGTTTTTTCTCCCCAAAATAAATTCCACCGGTCAACTCGCGATAGATTACAAAATCCGTACCCGAGACAACTTCTTTCTTCAAGGGGGACTTATCAACAAGGGCCGAATGGGCAATAACGGGTCTTATGTTGGCAAAGAGTCCCAGTTCCTTTCTTAATTTCAACAGTCCCTGTTCGGGTCTAATAGGGGAATCGGGATTGGTATCATATTTAGGGTGGCCAATGGCCCCTAACAGCACAGCATCTGCTTCCTTGCATAAGTTAAGGGTGCTTTCTGGCAATGACACACCTTTTTTGTCTATGGCTATGGCACCAATGGAAGCTTCTTTAAATACAAAATTATGGTTAAAGGTTTCTTCAACCGCTTGAAGGCATTTTACGGCTTGGGCCAATACTTCGGGTCCTACGCCATCTCCGGGAAGCAATGCAATGTTCAAATTCATGTGATGACAGGATTAGCGTCTAAAAAGAAGCTGAGAATTAAGCCAAACTTTGTATACTGATATTACTGGTTTCCACAATTTCATGGATGTCCTCATCCATGATTTCTTTTTTACGGTCGGCAAACTTCAAAAAGTTTTCATAGACCGCATCCAGTTGTAACTTGGTAAGTTCGTATCCCACTTTTTTGGCACGGTATGCCAATGCAGCCCTTCCACTTCTTGCAGTAAGTACAATGGAAGATTCATTGACCCCTACATCTTTTGGGTCGATGATTTCATAGGTTTCACGTTGCTTTATTACCCCGTCTTGATGGATTCCAGAACTATGTGCAAAGGCATTGGAGCCCACAATGGCCTTATTGGGCTGTACAGGCATTCCCATTTTTTGGGAGACCATACGACTTGTATCCCATAGCAACTGACTGTTGATGCCAGTATCCAGATTAAGGTAAGGATGTTGTCTTAAAATCATCACTACTTCTTCCAGAGAAGTGTTTCCGGCACGTTCACCAATACCGTTGATGGTACACTCAATTTGTCTGGCACCGTTAATTACCCCAGCAATGGAGTTGGCCGTGGCCAATCCAAGGTCATTATGACAGTGGCACGATAGAATAGCCTTGTCAATGTTCTTCACATTTTCCTTGAGGTATTTCATTTTCGCACCATATTCTTCTGGAAGGCAGTAACCGGTAGTATCGGGAATATTCAAAACAGTTGCTCCGGCCTTTACGACCGCTTCGCACACCTGTGCCAAAAATTCATTGTCCGTACGCCCAGCATCTTCAGCATAGAATTCAACATCTTCCACAAACGTTTTTGCATAGGCAACTGCTTCAACGGCCCGCTCAATAATTTTATCCCTTGTGGAATTGAATTTGTATTTGATATGGGAATCAGAGGTGCCAATTCCGGTATGTATCCTTGGTTTTTTTGCTTGTTTAATGGCCTCGGCGGCTACTTCAATATCTTTTTTAACGGCTCTTGTCAAGCCACATACCGTAGCATTTTTGACCAATTTGGAGATTTCTTGTACAGATTTGAAATCACCAGGGCTGGAAATGGGAAATCCGGCCTCAATGACATCAACACCCAGTTCGTCCAGACGTGAAGCGATGACCAATTTCTGTTCCGTGTCCAACTTACAACCCGGAACTTGTTCTCCATCTCTTAGCGTAGTGTCAAAAATTTGTACCTTATCTTTACCCATTATATTTGTCTGTTTCGTCGTGTATACACGAAAATAGAGAAGGTGGGAGGAAAGAGAAAAGTAAGGTTAAAACCTTATACAACGTTAAATCGTATTTAGCGCTATATAGTATACTGATATTCAATTGTTTAAATTATATTTTTTACGATGACAAATGCGCATAAGGATGCATTGTTTGTGCTGGTAAAATCGCTTTCGAAATCAGAAAAGCGCCAGTTTAAACTGTATGTGGGCCGGTTAGGGGTCAATACGGATGCCAAGTTTTTGGCCCTATTTAACCTGTTGGACAAAATGCGGAGTTACGACGAGCGTCAAATCCTGGAGAGTGGCATTGTAAAAAAGGCTCAGTTATCCAATTTGAAAGCGCATCTGTACAAGCAGATTTTGGTAAGCTTACGTTTAAACCCGGTAAACCAAAATATTCGGGTTCAGATTCGTGAACAGCTTGATTTTGCTACTATACTATACCAAAAAGGGCTCTACAAGCAGAGTTTGAAGATCTTGGACAAGGCAAAAACCGTTGCTATTGAAAATGAAGAGAAGAATGTGGCCTATGAGATTGTGGAATTTGAAAAGATAATCGAGACCCAGTACATTACCCGAAGTATTCCGGATAGGGCCGATGAGTTGGCCGTGCAGGCAAAGGAGCTTTCTGCCCAAAATGTGATGACCAGCAAACTCTCCAATCTTTCCTTACAGTTATATGGAATGATGCTTAAAGTAGGATATGTGCGCAATGACGAGGATTTAAAAAAGGTGAAATCGTACTTTGACTCCCACATGCCAAGCTACAACTTGGAAAGCCTTGGTTTCAGGGAAAAACTTTGGCTGTATAAGGCTCATTTGTGGTACAGTCTGCTTATTCAAGATTTTTTGTCTGCCTATAAATATGCTAGTAAATGGGTAGACCTTTTTTACGACCATGAAGAAATGATTGCCTTGAACCCTGTTTTTTATTTGAAGGGTAACCATTATCTATTGGAGTCACTTTTCTTTGTAAAATATGCATCACAGTTTCGGGAAACCTTGCATAAGTTGGAAACCCAAGTTGAAAACCCGAGCTTTCCACAGAACGATAATATAGCTTCCTTAGCCTTTCTGTACATCAATTCAAATAAGTTGAACCTTCACTTTTTGGAAGGAACTTTTGATAAAGGGTTGTACTTGGTCAATGTGGTGGAGTATGGAATTAAAAAGCATAAGGAGCGAATAGATGAGCATCATATTATGCTGCTCTATTATAAAATTGCTTGTCTGTATTTTGGGAATGGCGACAACAAGAACTGTATTGCCTACTTAAAAAAAATCATCTCCAACAAGAATCTTAAGATGAGAGAGGATTTAATGTGCTTCGCAAGGGTGCTGAGTTTGGTGGCACACTACGAAGCGGGTATGGATTACCATCTTGAAGTACAACTAAAGAGTACGTATAAGTTTCTGTTGAAAATGAACGACTTACATGCAGTTCAAAAAGAGATGATCAAATTTTTAAGGAGTTTGGGGGATATCTATCCACACGAATTAAAGGATGAGTTCCAGAAGCTGTATAATGAACTCAAGAAGTATGAAAACCACCCGTACGAAAAAAGAGCCTTTTTGTATTTGGACATTCTTTCTTGGTTGGAAAGCCACCTACAGAACAAACCCGTTTCCCAAATAATCAGGGAAAAAGCTATGGCCGTTACGCGTTGATACAAACATTCCAAATAGTTTCATTGGGAGGTGAGGCCAAAAAAGTGAGCGGCTCTTTTTTTACAGGATGTTCCAATTCAAGGCTACGGGCATGTAAATGTATGCTTCCATCCTTGTTGCTTCGTTCGGCCCCGTATTTTAAATCCCCCTTGATATGACAGCCTATGGCTGCCAGTTGAGCCCGTATTTGATGGTGCCTTCCTGTTTTTAAATCTATCTCCAGTAAAAAGTAACTATCCAATTTCTTGAGTGTCCGGTATTCTAAAATTGCTTTTTTGCTATTGGGAACTTCCTTTATATGGGCATAAGACTTGTTTTGTTTTGGATTTCTGACAAGCCAATGGGTTAAGGTGTCACTTTCTTTCCCAGGGGCATTTTTAACCACGGCCCAGTATACTTTTTTGGTCCCGCCTTCAGCAAACATCTTGTTGAGACGGGGTAAAGCCTTGGAAGTCTTGGCAAAGAGTACAATTCCTGAAGTAGGTCTGTCCAGCCGATGTACTACTCCGAGGTATACATTTCCCGGTTTGTTGTACTTTTCTTTCAGGTATTGCTTGACCACATCACTAAGGGGCGTATCGCCGGTCTTGTCACCTTGTACAATGTCTCCTGATCTTTTATTGATGACAATGAGGTGGTTGTCCTCGTAGAGAACTTCCAGATTGTATTTGTTGGAATGTTGGGAATTGTTAATTGACAATTGCTGATTGTAATTTAATAGGATTCCTCCTCATTAGGAAAGTCCCTGCTTTTTACATCATCCACATATTGGGATATGGCTTTGCTCATTTCGTCATAAAGGTTCATGTACCTTCTGAGGAAACGAGGGTGAAATTCATGGGTCATGCCCAGTAGGTCGTGTACCACTAAAACTTGTCCATCAACTCCGTTTCCAGCACCAATGCCTATGATCGGGATAGAAACACTTTCGGCCACTTCTTTGGCCAGTTTTG
>JAUICT010000551.1 GCA_030429325.1 Bacteroidia bacterium | reverse complement strand
ACGGGTCAATGTTTCTGACTACCTGAACAAAGCCCATCAAGAGGCGGTTTACTGCCAAATCGATGCATCCGAATACAACAAGCGAAAAGATGGGGTGCGTGGCAATAAGGCCAATTTCTTTAAAAACCCGCAAGAGTACAAATCAAACTTTTTTCGATTTGCCAAAGTGACCGACTTTTATATTGCAGGTCATTTTTACGGCGATGGTGCCCCATACCTCTATACTAGGGAAGATGCAAAGCAATCTGAATTTAAAATCAAGGTAGTGGCCGATATTAGCTGTGACATAGATGGTCCAGTGGCTTCCACCATACGACCATCCACCATTGCAGATCCCGTATATGGCTATGAACCCAGTTCCGAGTCGGAAACCGATTTTAAGAATACTAATGCCATAGCGGTCATGGCCGTGGATAACCTTCCGTGTGAGTTGCCCAGGGATGCCAGTAATGGTTTTGGTGAAGCCTTCTCAAAATATGTGATTCCTGCTTTTTTTAACGGAGACGAAGATGGTATTTTAGAACGGGCCCGAATGACCCAAAATGGGAAGTTGACCTCGCGGTATTCGTATTTGCAAGGGTATGTAGAAGAGGTGGAGTGATTCATTTCATCGATATAAGGAATGTGTTATGGTGTGTAGCACATTTTTTAGTATATTGACTCTCTTATATCGGCTAAAGTGAAATTCAAATGGATATTGTCCGGGAATCTGGACGCCTCAGCCAAAAGGGCCTGCATAGACCTAGAGTATAAGCTCAGGCCCAGAATTACAAAGTTCCTCCTATCCAAATTCGACGGGGACTGTTGTGCCGATTTTTCCTGTTTTCATTTTGATGTTGATATGGATAACCAATGGATTTGGATTTCCAACAAAACCCCAGCGGAGCACATCAAAAAAATTAGTGCGGATTTTGATGCAGAAATCAATGGCCGCGAACTCTTCTCGGTAGCTTAGTCCGCGTTTTCAACCTTTACTTCCCATTGAACGGTAGGATGTTGTTTTGGCGCAACATATGCTCCCAATGCTTTTAAATTTAAGGTTAGGGAATCCAATTTTTCCAATGTTTTAACCTGAATAACTTTTGTGCCTTCAGCAGGAACAGTAAACACAGCGGGGCTGGAATAAAAAGTATAGGGCATTTGATTTTCAAAAATCAAATCGCTGCTAGACTCATTCTTTAGCGTTATCTTTAAAATGGAAGTTTTGTTGATATAGGTAGCTTCTTCAATGGAAATACAGGCCTCCAATAGTGGAATTAGATTTTCTTCCTTCCCAACCAAAAGGGAGTTATAGACAGCTACGGTTCGTCCCGCAAACAAAGCTTCTCTAACCGATGCTGCAGTTTTTTCTTTTGCAAAGACCAAAGTAATGGGGCGATTATGGCCTTTTTCAGTATAGTCCCAATCAATAAGGCCATGGATATCGCTGGTACCCATAATGGTCAGGTTGTTTTCCAAGGCCAAGGCCAATGATTCTTCAGCATAATCCCCCATGTTAATGACTTCTATACCGTGCAATTCTCCTTTTTGGATACGGTCTTTTTGGAAATCACTTAAAATGGGATTTCCTTTTGGGGATTGGGGATACCATGCCGGATGGTTCCAAAATACAAAAGCGCCTTGTTTTTTGGCTTCCCCAAAAACAGTTTCCGCCTTGTCATGCAACAATTTATTGGCGTCTTGTATAAAAATGGCATTGTTGTGACCCATGGGGGCACCGCGGGTGATCTCAGAACCATTGATGATCAATAGGTCGTGGTCTTTGGCTTCGGCCAAGGCCAACTCAAAAGAACGGTTTCTATCGGGATGGGGAATATCTTCCTTATGC
>JAUICT010000063.1 GCA_030429325.1 Bacteroidia bacterium | reverse complement strand
AGGAAATGAAGGCCACCAGACCTTGTTGGGAGTGACCGGCTCTGGAAAGACTTTTACCGTGGCCAATGTGGTGGAATCGGTGCAGAGACCCACGCTGGTGTTGGCCCATAACAAGACCTTGGCCGCACAGTTGTATTCCGAATTCAAGCAGTTTTTTCCCAACAATGCCGTGGAATACTTTGTATCCTATTATGATTACTACCAGCCCGAAGCCTATATACCCTCTAGCGGATTGTACATAGAAAAGGACCTTTCCATCAATGAGGATATAGAAAAACTCCGTCTCAGCGCCACTTCATCCCTACTTTCAGGCAGAAGGGACGTATTGGTGGTTGCCTCGGTCTCCTGTTTGTATGGTATAGGAAACCCCATCGAGTTTCAAAAGAACGTGATTTCCATCCACAGAGATCAGGTGATTTCCCGAACCAAATTCTTAAAACAACTGGTACAAAGCCTCTATTCCCGTACCACAGCAGATTTTAGAAATGGAAACTTTAGGGTAAAGGGAGATGTTGTGGATGTATTCCCAGGATATGCCGACCATGCTTTTCGTATCCATTTTTTTGGGGATGAGATAGAAGAAATTGAAGCGTTGGACCCCTTCAACAATAAGGTCATTGAGGTTTATGATTCACTGAACATCTATCCGGCAAATATGTTCGTGACATCGCCAGATGTGCTTCAAAATGCCATACACCAAATACAGGATGATCTTGTAAAACAAGTTGATTATTTCAAAGAAATAGGCCGACCACTGGAAGCTAAACGACTGGACGAACGGACCAATTTTGATTTGGAGATGATCCGTGAACTTGGCTATTGCTCCGGAATTGAAAATTACTCCCGATATCTGGATGGCAGGGAACCGGGTACACGGCCTTTCTGTTTGTTGGATTATTTCCCAGACGATTATCTGATGGTTGTCGATGAAAGCCATGTGACCATCCCACAGGTGCATGCCATGTACGGTGGCGACCGTTCGAGAAAAGAGAATTTGGTGGAATACGGTTTCCGTCTGCCTGCGGCCATGGACAACCGGCCCTTAAAGTTTGAAGAGTTTGAAGCGCTTCAAAACCAAGTCATCTACGTAAGTGCCACACCGGCTGATTATGAGCTGGAACTGAGTCAAGGTGTGTATGTGGAACAGGTCATCCGACCCACAGGATTGCTAGACCCCATTATTGAAGTAAGACCCAGTGCAAATCAGATAGATGATTTGGTAGAAGAAATACAACAGCGGGTGGAACTGGATGAACGAACCTTGGTCACCACCCTTACCAAACGTATGGCAGAGGAATTGACCAAGTATTTGGCCCGGATAGATATTCGCTGCCGATACATACACAGTGACGTGGACACCTTGGAACGGGTAGAGATTATGCAGGATTTACGAAAAGGGCTTTTTGATGTACTGATTGGGGTCAACCTACTCAGGGAAGGACTGGATTTGCCCGAAGTGTCTTTGGTCGCCATTTTGGATGCCGATAAAGAAGGTTTTTTGCGAAGCAATCGCTCATTGACACAAACTGTAGGCCGTGCGGCACGTAACCTTAATGGCAAGGCCATTATGTATGCCGATACGGTAACCGATAGTATGCAGAAAACTATTGATGAGACCAACTATCGTAGGGAAAAACAAATGGCGTATAATCTTGAAAACAATATTACCCCCAAGGCACTGAATAAGAGCTTGGACAGTGCATTGGCCAAAAATTCAGTATCTACTTATCATTTTCAAAAAGAGGAACTACGTGCCGCAGAACCCGATTTGGAATATCTTACCCAGGGCCAAAAAGAAAAGTTGATTCGGGAAAAGAGAAAAGCCATGGAAAAAGCGGCCAAAGAACTCAACTTTATGGAGGCAGCCAAACTTCGGGATGAAATAAAGATGCTCCAAGAACAGGAATAAATGAAACGCGCTCCGAACATTTCTGCCGGAGCGCGCCAACTAACTAACCAACTAATCTAACCATCATGAAACAACTCTAGTTGGTGCGTTTCATTTTTTATTACCCAATAGAAATCAAGCGCTTGGGTTTTGGTAACGCTTCTTCTTTCTTGGGCAACGTCAATTTCAATACCCCATCTTCATATTTTGCATCGATTTTAGAACCATCTACCGTTTCGGGTAAGGTGAAAGCTCTTTTAAATGATGAATACGAGAATTCCTTTCTGGTGTAATTGTCCTTGGTATCCTTGCTTTCCGACTTCATTTCACTGGAAATGGTAAGCACGTCATGGTCAACTTCCACGGTAAAATCATCTTTTTTGACACCGGGAACAGCCAATTCAAGCTCAAATTCTTTCTCATTGTCCTTAATGTTTACAGCAGGAACAGTAGTATTCCACTTGTCGGTGCCACCGAACCAATCCGGTCCCATAACATCATTCAACAAAGCGGGGAAAAATAGATTGTTTCTCTTTACTATACTCATGGCGATTTACTTTTTTAGGTTAAACTTTTAAATCACCATGCATAGGACAAATTATGTACCACTGCACAAATCATGTCGTTTTGACATAATTTTAACGAAATACTATGACAAAATGACACTAATTGTAATGCGCCTTGAAGATATTGATCAGCACATCTGGCGGAATTACTTTATCTGGATAGTTGTGCATGACCTCGAGCACTTGACCGATAGCTGCCGGAGGTAATCCCATATGAAGTCCAATATTGTACAAGGTGCTCACTTCCTTTTTATGCTGTTCTTGGTCAACATTCATCAGAAGCAATAACCGGTGAAACTGAACTATGCGTTCAGCTTGGGTTTTCAGTACAATCTTTGGGGATTTTTCTTTGAGAAGTCCATCAAACACATCCCTTTCCACACCCAAATTCAAGGCCACTTTGAGTAAAAACTGGTATTCAGATTCCTTCAAAGAATGATCCACCCTAGCAAAAGCGATCATCTCCGAAAGAATACTTAATTTTTCCTCGTAGGTACCCATAGGTGCCGATTTTTTGACAGGTTCCTATATTACATAACTCCAAAACTCAAAATTTAGTGCATAAAAAAGCCCCGATGCGATTCAGGGCTTTTTAAAAATAGTTTGAACCATAGCTCCTGCTATGCCGTGACCCGAACAGGAAGAGCAAATACTTTTCCGGAAGGGATTCCTTCCAATTTTACTTTCTGATAGTTCAATCTGCTCTTGATGAAGCCTTCAAGAGTACTGTTCTTTGTGTCCACTGAAAGCACCACAAGCTCTCCATTTTTATTTATGGTGAACATAACTTGCGCCGTCCAATCCTCCGTAGCCAATTTAAGGGTATTGTTTTTCAACATCCCTTGGATTTGGGAGCAAAGGCTTTTTTCAGGATTTTCTTCCGCACTTGGATTGGCAAAAAGAGCCATGGTTGCGAACAAGGTAAAAGTCAATGTAATAGCTTTGATTTTTTTCATGATTTCGTTTTTTTTTCTGATTTTGATGATGCTTGAGAATAGGTTTTACAACTCTTTTAATGAACGTTTCTTTTTGAAAGACAAGGCAAAATTACGCTCCAAAGAACCGAAATCAACACACCAGCGGTGCGATTTAACTGACATTTAATTTCTGTAACCTTGGCTTAATATTCATGCGTTTCCATCATCACGGAAGTGGTTTGCAAGTTTACCAACACACTTTTCCTTTTTTGATTAAAACATCTATCAAAAACAGCAAAAGTTTGAATACCTTAAAATGGTTTTTGTATTGGATCAAGAAAAACAAAAAAGGGCAACGTTAAAAAAACGTTGCCCTTATCTTTTGGAGTATTACGGAAGTTACCCCAATACTTCTTTTACTTTATCCGCAGCTTCTTGGAACTGTACAGCAGAATGCACAGCCAATCCAGAATTGTCTATGATTTCTTTGGCCAATTCGGCATTGGTCCCTTGCAATCTAACAATAATGGGGACTTTAATGGCGTCGCCCATATTCTTATAGGCATCCACCACACCTTGTGCCACCCTATCGCAACGAACAATACCGCCAAAGATATTGATCAATATTGCTTTTACATTCGGATCTTTTAGGATGATTCTAAAAGCCTCTTCCACCCTTTTGGCATCAGCCGTTCCTCCAACATCCAGAAAGTTGGCAGGTTCACCACCGGCCATTTTTATCAAATCCATAGTAGCCATGGCCAATCCGGCACCGTTAACCATACAGCCCACATTACCATCTAAATCCACATAGTTCAAACCTACCTCACGAGCTTCAACTTCAATAGGGTTTTCCTCACGAAGGTCACGCATTTCGGCATAGGCTTTTCTTCTATATAACGCATTGTCATCAATCGACACCTTGGCATCAACGGCCATGATTTTATCATCAGAAGTCTTAAGGACTGGATTGATTTCAAAAAGACTGGCATCACTTTGCTCATATGCCTTGTAAAGGGCAGTAACAAATTTCACCATCTCTTTGAACGCATTTCCGGATAGCCCTAGATTAAAAGCTATACGCCTAGCCTGAAACGGCAAAAGACCTGTTGCGGGATCAATTTCCTCGGTAAAAATAAGATGAGGGGTTTTTTCAGCCACTTCCTCAATATCCATCCCACCTTCCGTGGAATACATTACCATGTTCCTACCTGTACCTCTATTCAACAATACAGACATATAAAATTCATTGGTCTCACTATCTCCGGGATAGTAAACATCTTCAGCAATTAAAACTTGGTGTACTTTCTTTCCCTCTGCAGATGTTTGGGGAGTAATAAGGTTCATCCCTATGATGCTTCCTGCCAATTCTTCAACTTCCTTCAAGTTTTTGGCCAATTTAACACCTCCGCCTTTACCTCGGCCTCCTGCATGCACCTGGGCTTTGATCACGTGCCATCCCGTACCCGTTTCCTGAGTGAGTTGTTTGGCGGCACTTACCGCTTCATTCGCGTTTCGGGCAACAATTCCGCGTTGTATCCTTACTCCAAAACTGGCTAAAATTTCTTTTCCTTGATATTCGTGAAGATTCATCTGTGAATTAACTTTTGTTCGTTGACAAAAATAGAAAACCACACCGAGAAATAGAAGATGAAAAAAGAATAATTGCCCTCCAATCCATTACCAATGACAATTGTAAGGCTTTTTGTTGATTTGAACCTTCAAATTTTAAAGTCTTCGAAGTCCAAAGGGTCAAAATTCTTAAAGTGCCCGTTCATGTCAATAACGGTTTTGGTGCGGTTTACTTGGGTTAGAATAGCCGTAGTGGATTCCAAATGATCTTTGATGAACAACAAGCGATCGGTTTCGTTGGAAATCTGTAGCAATTGGTATTCCTGCTCAAAGGAAAGTCCCATTTTATGCGCCAAGGAATAACTACTGAACTGTTTTGGGGAAATTTGGGTAAAGGGAACATCCATTAGGCCATATAACTCTTCCACTTTTTCAAGGACTTCCACTCTAAGCTTCTCATCTGCGCTGTTATCCATATCCAAAAATTCAACATCTCCTCCTGCATATAGCTTCCCCTCCATTTGATTTTCAAAGGAAAGCATCTTAAACACCTGACGTGCCACACAGATTACATCCATTTCGCCATTATCGTATGTCGTTACAACTTCGACCAATTGCACCTCGGTTCCGTAGGATAAGGTATTATTGATAAACACCGGTATTCCAAAAGTGATCGCCTCGTTTCTACAATCATTGATCAATTGTTTGTATCGTTCTTCAAAAATGTGCAAGGGAACGGTCTCACCCGGAAAAAAAACAGATTGTAATGGAAATAGCGGTAGTTTCATTGTTGAAGTTTGGCTAAATGTACAATGTGAAACCCAAAGGCGCAAGTATTTAAAAAGTCATTTGTTATTTATGAAACAATTTGTTACAAAAATATTTCCTTGCTTTTTATTCTTGTACAACCCGAGTACAAGGCTTAGTTTTGTCGGAAAGACTAATCCATATGAATTCCAAAGATTTATTGAAGCTTGCCGGTGAGTTTGGTGCGCCACTTTACGTTTACGATGCCGAAAAAATAGCTTCACAATACCATAGATTGACCCAAGCGTTTGAAGGGGTTCCAAACCTAAGATTGAATTACGCCGCCAAGGCACTGTCCAATATCAGCATACTTAGGCTTATGAACCATTTGGGAAGTGGTTTGGACACGGTTTCCATACAAGAAGTAAAACTTGGGCTTTTGGCAGGTTTTGCGCCTGAATCCATCATTTTCACTCCCAATGGTGTTTCCTTGGAAGAAATTGAGCAGGCTGCGGCACTTGGAGTTCAAATCAACATAGACAACCTATCCATATTGGAACAGTTTGGTAGCAAACATCCTGATATTCCCGTTTGTATCCGAATAAATCCGCACGTAATGGCCGGTGGAAACTCTAAAATATCCGTGGGTCATATCGATTCCAAGTTTGGTATCAGTATTCATCAAATTCCGCATTTGCTCCGCATTGTGGAACTTACCAACATGAATATAAATGGTATTCACATGCATACAGGAAGCGATATTTTAGATATTGATGTATTCCTTTATGCCTCTGAAATACTATTTGAAACCGCCAAAAACTTCAAAGATTTGGAGTTTATAGATTTTGGAAGCGGGTTTAAGGTTCCATACAAAAAAGGTGACATTCAAACCAACGTAGAAGAATTGGGTAAAAAGTTGACCGCACGTTTCAATGAATTCTGTGCCGAGTATGGTCGCGAACTTACCTTGGCCTTTGAGCCTGGCAAATTCTTGGTGAGCGAGGCGGGTTACTTTTTGGCCAAAGTCAATGTGGTAAAACAGACCACATCCACCGTTTTTGCAAGTGTCGACTCTGGATTCAATCACCTTATCAGACCCATGCTATATGGTTCCAGCCACGAAATCATCAATATTTCCAACCCCAAGGGGCGGGAACGGTATTACTCTGTTGTGGGATATATCTGTGAAACGGATACTTTTGGCAGCAATCGCAGGATCAACGAGATTTCTGAGGGCGACATTCTTTGCTTTAAAAATGCCGGAGCCTATTGTTTTACCATGGCCAGCAACTATAACTCCAGATATAGGCCAGCTGAAGTTTTATGGTATAAAAACAAGGCACATCTAATTAGGGAAAGGGAAACGTTTGATGACATTTTAAGAAATCAAGTGGACACCAAAGATTTATTCAAAGTAACCAAAAAAGAAGCTGTAAAATAAGATGGGGGTCATTGCCCTTTTGATTTCGATTATATTTATTTTCCTATCAGGGTTACACGTGTATTGGGGGCTGTTTGGCATTAAAAATCCCTCAAGGGTGCTTCCCAGCAATGAAAAAGACGAATTATTGATGCGCCCCGGAAGAGCAGGCTCCATTTTGGTGGGTCTAATCTTAGCATTTTTTGGATTCATATATCTAAACAGCGTTTTGGAATTTCTAAATTGGAAGGGGCTTACCTATATTTCTTGGGCAATTGGCACACTTTTTTTAGCAAGAACCATTGGGGATTTTAGATATGTCGGTTTTTTCAAGACAGTGAAGAACACCGATTTTGCGGGAATGGATTCAAAGTTCTATTCCCCACTGACCTTGGTCATTGCTGCGCTTATCTTCGTTTTGGAGTTTTGGGGTTGAATACTTTTTTGGCACAATTTTCGTTAGTTTTGTATTGGTTGGGAGACCAATACCTCAAAACATAAGCACTATGCGCACAATTTTTACCCAAATCAGTTTAATGTTTCTTCTATTGACAGGGTTTCAGGCCCAAGCACAGGATATCAATTGGGTGTCTTGGGAAGAAGCGGTGCAATTGTCACAAACCGATGCCAAGCCCAAAAAAATATTCATCGATGTGTACACCGATTGGTGTGGATGGTGCAAGAAAATGGACAAGGATACCTTCCAAAATCCTGAGGTTTCCGCTTACATGCAGGACAATTTTTACATGGTAAAGTTGGACGCCGAAGGGAAAGACCCCATTGAATTTCAAGGTAAAACCTTCAAATTTGTCCCTTCTGGAAGAAGAGGTTACCATGAATTCGCCGCAGCCTTACTGCAAGGAAAAATGAGTTATCCCACGGTAGTCTTTTTGGATGAGGACTTAAAAATGTTATCTCCGGTACCCGGATACCAAAAGGTAGAGCCCTTCCTTCAAATTGCCCGTTATTTTGGGGACAATATCTACAAGGATCAGGATTGGCAGACGTATGCAGGAAAATAAACCCGCTTAATTTTACTACCTACTATAATTTGGACTTTCCTTAGTGATGGTTACATCATGCGGATGGCTTTCATGGATACCACTGGAAGTAATTTTCACAAATCGCCCAGTTTCTTTAAGGGTTTCTATATCCTTGGCACCACAATAGCCCATTCCGGCACGCAGTCCACCAATAAATTGATGCATGCTCTCGTATAGATCACCTTTGTAGGGTACACGCCCCACAATGCCTTCGGGAACCAATTTCTTGATATCGTCTTCCACATCTTGGAAGTAGCGGTCCTTACTGCCTTGTTTCATGGCTTCCACAGACCCCATTCCACGGTACGATTTAAATTTTCGACCTTCATAAATAATGGTCTCTCCAGGAGATTCCTTGGTACCTGCCAACAAAGACCCCAGCATTACCGTATCGGCTCCGGCAGCAATAGCTTTGGGAATATCTCCAGTATATCGGATACCACCATCGGCAATCACGGGAACCCCAGTACCTTTTATGGCAGCAGCCACTTCCAATACAGCGGAGAATTGCGGGAAGCCAACTCCGGCAACCACACGGGTAGTACATATAGATCCTGGTCCAATACCCACTTTAACCGCATCGGCTCCGGCTTCAACCAAATACTTGGCTGCTTCAGCAGTAGCTATATTACCTACGACCACATCAAGCTCTGGGTATGCTTTTTTGACTTCCTTTAGGATACCGACCACACCTTTGGTGTGGCCATGAGCTGTGTCGATAATAATAGCATCCACA
>JAUICT010000062.1 GCA_030429325.1 Bacteroidia bacterium | reverse complement strand
GTTTCAATAAAAACGGATTGTACCCTATCGTTCAAGGATGCATATGCCGAACCATAACCCGAAAGGTTTTGGAATGTTCGCTTTAAATCTGCCAATCGACCCAAAATGCCCAATTGTTCTTCATTCAACAACTGGTATCCCGCAGCCAATTGTTCCATGATCTGCTCCACATTGTTCAACTGCTCATATTCATCCTCCAGTTCTTCCTGCATGCCAGCCCGCAACTTGGCTTCTTCCAATTCTTTCAACAAAAAACTGTTGTAATCGTGTTCTTTATCGGCATTGGATTGAAAATTGACCAATTCCTGTAATTCCTTCGACACTTTGGCGTGTTGGGCCAGATGGGTTTTGTAGTGCTTCAGATTTTCTGAATTATCCGCAAGAGCATCGATGACCTTTAATTGAAAGTCGTTCTCGGTCAAACGAAGGGTCTGGTGCTGGGAATGTACATCCACCAACTGTTCGCCCAAGGTCTTGAGCACATCCAAGGTTACCGGGGTATCATTGACAAAGGCCCTGGATTTTCCACTGGGCAGTATTTCCCGACGCAAAATGGTCCTGTCCTCGTAATCCAGGTCGTTTTCTGCAAAAAATGGTTTTAGATTGTATTTGGAGATATCAAATTCAGCTTCTATCACACATTTTTGCTCGGTGTTCTTGAGCGATGTTAAATCTGCCCGTTTGCCCAATACCAAGGAAAGCCCCCCCAACAATATGGATTTCCCTGCCCCTGTTTCTCCAGTAATCGTGGTAAATCCACTGGAAAAAGTCACATTGACATCGTCAATAAGCGCATAATTATGGATGGAAAGATTTGCTAGCAATTTGGATAATTTTCCCCGTAAAGATAAATGTCTTTGGAGAACTTAGCTAGTAATTTATTTGGTTCCAGGTATTGGAATAAAATGGGGCCACTTTGTTCAGGGTTTCCTTGAGTTTTACAATATCCACCTTGGGGCCATCGGAAAAGATATTTTGGATTTCCTCAGATTTGGCATCAAAGAATGTCTGGATCAAAAAAGCATTGGGACGTCTTTTGATAAGGGTCTCGAACAACCGAAGGCTTCCGGCAATGACCTGTTTCCCCGTACTATTATTATCGGCTAGAATATCCAAACCTTTGCGGTGGTAATTGTACATGGCGATGCGATATTCCCTAAAAGAATTGCTCAAAAGGTTGTCCACCAACTCAAAGCGGGTACGCTCACCGGTTTCTTGACTCCAACCACTATAGTTAGATCCTTGTGCTTGTGTCACAATATTTTGGGCCGTTCTATAAAAATCATTGCCCCCTTCCAAAGAAAAGGTATCGGCATCCAAGCCCAAAACAAGGTACACATAATACGATATAACCCCTACCAGATTGGAGTCGAACAGATTGGGGTTGTACACCAACGGCTGAAATTCTTGGTATTGGAAATTAAAAGCATCATCCTTGTAATTGAACACAGAGCTCTCATAAGAAGTATTGAACACGGGACGGGAAGACTGTATTTGGATATTGGCCTCAAACCGGTCCGATTCGTACTGTGTTACGGTAATGAACATTCGGGCATTGACCTTCTCATTTTCACGATAGACCCTATTGGTCCATTTGGTATTGTTCACAAAATCGTTCAGTGAACGTTCCAATGTCTTAAATATCTGTTGATTGGTCTGCCCTACTTGATCAGAATTTACGGTGACCTGACAATTGAGTTCCTGCGCGTGAACCGCAAATGAAACTATTAAAAACAGGCTGAACAATAGAATGTTACGCATGGATTCGTGCAATGATTTCTTCCCAAATATCCGAAGCCACTTCGGGCTTCGTCTTCAATCCAAACGTTTTTATCTGCAAATTCTTATCAATGAAGGTGATTTTGTTGGTGCCGCTTCCAAAACCTGCGCCATCATCCTTAAGTGAATTGAGCACTATGCCATCCAAGTTTTTACGCTGTAGCTTGCCTTTGGCGTTTTCCAGTTCGTTCTGGGTTTCCAACGCAAATCCAACCAAAAACTGATGAGCCTTGCTTTCTCCCAATGACAAAAGGATGTCAGGGTTACGTTCAAGTGTTATGGTAAGACCACCATCTTCTTTTTTGATTTTTTCCTTGGCTACTTGCTTGGGGCGATAATCGGCCACGGCTGCAGCGCATATGGCAATATCCGTAGTTGCGTAATGGGCATGGCACGCATCGTACATTTCTTGGGCCGATGTAACCCTTACCAATTTAATGGAGGTATGTTCTATGGACAATCCCGTGGGTCCGGATACCAAAATAACTTCTGCCCCCAAATCTGCTGCCTTTTTGGCGAGTTCAAAACCCATAGTGCCCGAAGAACGATTGCCTAAAAATCGGACTGGGTCTATGGCTTCATGGGTTGGACCTGCTGTAATGAGTACTTTTTTGCCTTTCAAGGGTAATCCTTCAGCCAAATGGTCCTGAAGAAATTGAACAATGTTTTCAGGTTCTGCCATGCGACCCTCACCATGCAATCCGCTGGCCAATTCGCCAGATTCGGCTGGGATTAGATTATTACCGAATGACGTTAATTTTTCTATGGAAGCTTTGGTAGTGGGGTGCTGATACATGTCCAAATCCATGGCCGGAGCAAAATAGATGGGACATTTTGCAGATAGATAGGTGGCCATAAGAAGGTTATCGCATACCCCGTTTGCCATTTTGGAAAGGGTATTGGCCGTTGCGGGCGCTATGAGCATAATGTCTGCCCATAGACCGAGTTCCACATGGTTGTTCCATGAAATGCTACCGTCCTCCTCGTTGATGAAATCGGTTAGCACGGGATTCTTGGAAAGTGTGCTTAAGGTTAACGGGGAAACAAAAGAGCCGGCACTCTGGGTCATCACTATTTTGACCTGGGCACCAGCTTTTATCAATAACCTGACTAGAAATGTAGTCTTATAGGCGGCAATTCCCCCGGTGATACCTAAAAGGATGTTCTTACCGCCCAACATATTCTAGGCGTCTTTCTCTGTGTTCCTGTAGTAGATTTTATCTTCCAACCACTCCAATACAGCCAAGGCATGGGGCTTTGGCAATTTTTCGTAGAACTTGGAGACCTCAATCTGCTCCTTGTTCTCGAAAACCTCCTCCAAACTATCGCTATAGGTAGCAAACTCTTCCAGCTTTTCCAACAATTCCTTTTTTATTTCAGAATTGATTTGGATGGCACGTTTGGAAGCGATGGAAATGGCTTCATAGATGTTCTCCGTCTTTTGATCGAACTCGTTTCTGTTCAATGTAACTGTGGAGACCGGAGCTTTTGTATTTTTCAAATCTTGCATATGCAACTGTTTTAAAAAACTTGTTATTTGGAATCGGAAATGGTGGTAAATGCACTCAATTCCTTTTGGATTCTATCGGACAAATCGTCCGCTTTCTTTTTAAACTGTGTTTCGGGGTAATAACGTAATAGGTTATTGTAGGAGTCCAAGGCTTCCTGTAATCGCTCTTTCTTCTTGCTGTCAACACTGTTCATGGCCAAAGTGGTTGTGGCCTCTATACGGTAGTACAACGCTTCTTCCCTATATATTGAGCCTGGATTGTCCGAAACAAAATTGTCCAATGCAGTAATGGCAGATACCAAAATAGTATAATCCCATCCCCCCAATTTATTGAATTGTTTGGCAATCTCTATTTGCTTTTTCTCTTTCTTGGAGGTCAACTCCTTTGCCATGGTATTGGCCTCATCAAAATATTCCGATTCTGGATATGTGTTGATGAAGGTCTGCAATTTTGCCAAGGCCTTGTCTGTGTCTGTTTGGTCCAAGGAATAGGATGGTGAAAGCATATAGTAGCTTTTGGCCCCTAAAAAACCAGCCTCTTGGATCTTGTCACTCTGCGGATAAGATTTAAGGAAGCGTTCAAACTGATATCCTGCCAAATAATAATCCTCATTTTTGAAATAACAATCGGCAAAGAAGAACATTACCCGCTCCCCTTGGGGTCTGCCCACATATTTTGGAGCTATCTGTTCAAACAACCGAATGGCCCTTTTGTAGTCGCCTTCTTCATAGAGTTTTTCGGCCATATCATATTTAGCCTTTACTTCCTCATTTTTAAGCACCTTTTGGTACTCACTGCAGGAAGCAAGAAAAACCATGGCAAACAATACAGGGAGAATGTACCTCATTTTCAAAAACATTTTGCAAAATTAGTGATAATGAACGGATTTAAAAAAAGAATTTAAAATCCAAAAGTAATGGGTACAACTACCATTCCCCAAGGTTTTGGGCAACTTTTAACGAAATTTAGGCATGGGCTGTATCCATTGCCTTCAAAAAAGCACCAATTCTATTCTTGAGGGAAGGTGTGGCGTCTACCAAAGGTAGGCGTACAGTGGCCTTACACAGGCCAAGACTTTCAAAAACACTTTTTATGCCCGCTGGGTTGCCTTCTTCAAAAATAAGTTGCATCAATGGCAACAGCTTATGGTGGATTTGATAAGCTTCATCCACTTTTTCCTCCAATCCTAAGTTCATCATCTTTGAAAAATGACCAGGCAGTCCCTGTCCCAATACGGATATGACCCCGGAACCTCCCGCCAAAACGGTGGGCAATGCGGTGAAATCGTCTCCTGAAATCACCATAAATCCTTCGGGCTTTTCCTTGATGATTTTATCGATTTGAACCATATCCCCGCTAGCTTCTTTAATGGCAACAATATTAGGGACATCGTGGGCCAATCTTAGGGTTGTCTCTGCCAGCATGTTACTGCCAGTCCTAGAAGGGACATTATACAAAATGATTGGTTTTGGGGAAGCCTTTGCAATAAACTTGAAATGTTGATAGATACCTTCTTGCGTAGGTTTGTTGTAATAAGGCGAAACGGAAAGTATTGCATCAAAGTCCGATAGGTCCAAGGTGTTTAATTCTTCGGCCACGGCAGCTGTGTTGTTTCCTCCAACACCCAATACCAAAGGCAATCTTCCTGCATTGGTGCGCACTACCACATCCATGGCCAAAAGTTTATCGGCTTTGGACAACGTGGCGGACTCTCCCGTGGTACCCATGACCACCAAGTAATCCACACCGCCTTGAATGTTATGTTCCACAATCCTTTCCAAGGCATTCACATCTACCGAAAAATCCTCTGTAAAGGGGGTTACCAAAGCAACTCCCGTTCCTACCAATTGTTCCATTACAGTTCTTTTAAAACCTTCAAGTATTTCTTTAATTCATTTTTAAACAACTCAAAGTCTTTCAGTGGCGTACTCAAGATCAAATCATTGACCTTTAAGTCTTGGGTGCCCAACCCTACTTTTAAACGGGCCTTGGCCCTAACCGATAAAAGTTTCATCATAAGATTGTCCTCTTCGTAATAGTTAATGAGCATATCATATTCCCTGCCCAAAAACTCAAGCACATATCCATTTTCTATTTGTCCTTTCCACCCAAGGTCTCTATCCGAGAACATCTGAATGGCATAAGGTGAACTTTTATCGTACTCTCTCTTATAACCAATGATTTTTATGGCATTGGGTTTAAGGGAAAAATCACCAATCAACTCATAAAATGCCTCTGCTTTCTGAAAATTATCGGTATCAACAATACAACCTATACTGGTGATCCCCTTCTCCCTGTTCACAGGCACAGGAGGCTTTTCCATTTCCTCCTTTAAATATTTGAGCCCTGATTTAACTTTAAATTTATCTTGGAGACCCCGTATAAACATAATTTTATGCATTTTTACAAAGGTAAATATTCTACCAAGATTACTTGACAAAGATACAGACGTGAGTGTTTTAAAATTAAAACAATTTGTTATATTCATAACGATAGGTTTGCTGTTTTCCTGTAAAAAGGAGACCCAAAAACTATCCTCAATACAAGGACAACAGATTCCAATTGATGCTTCCCTCCATGAAGTGGATTCCATTGTTTCCTTTGTTGAACCATACAGGACCCGTATAAACCAAGTGCTGGACAGTACCCTGGCTTACGCTCCAAAACCTTTTCTATTGGATGATGGCAAGCGCAACACTTCCATGGGAAATTTAATGGCTGATATTGTTTTGGAGGAAGCCGCTCCTATTTTTAAATCCAGAACGGGAAACGACCTCGACTTTGTTGTACTCAATTACGGAGGTGTCCGATCTATAATTTCCGAAGGAAGTGTTAGTGCCCGAAATGCGTATGAAGTCATGCCTTTTGAAAATCGCATTGCCATTGTAGAAATGAGCGGTTCCGCGGTTCGGGAACTTATCACTTTTTTGGTCAGCGCCACCCGAAGACATCCCATTGCGGGCATGCAGATTGTCTTGGATAAAAAAGGTAGTTTGGAATCTGTGAATATTCAGGGTAAGCCTTTTGATGAGGGTAGAAATTATTTTGTGGCAACATCGGACTATTTGGTGCAAGGCGGCCCCAGTATTGGTTTTTTTAAAGAAATTATTTCCACTTCAGATATTGATTACCTTTTGCGAAATGCAATCATTGATCATTTCAAGAAGGTGGACACGCTCAATGCTATTGTTGATGATCGATTTATTCAATTGGATTAAATGAAACGAAGGGATTTTTTAATAAACACAGCGGCCATGACAACCTTGGCGGGCATGGGCAGTTTAAGCCTCAATTCCTGCTCCAATTTTGGAGGTAAGCAGATTACCATATTGCACACCAATGATGTACACAGCCATATTGACCCTTTCCCAAACTCACACTCCCAATATCCAAATTTGGGTGGGGTGGCCCGTAGAGCAGCTTTAGTGGAGCAAATTAGAAATGAGAATCCGAATACACTGCTTTTTGATGCAGGCGACATTTTCCAAGGCACCCCCTACTTCAACTTTTATGGTGGAGAACTGGAATTCAAATTGATGAGTAAACTAAAGTATGATGCCGCTACAATCGGCAACCATGATTTTGACAATGGCGTGGACGGTTTGTTGGCCCAAATGCCCTATGCTTCGTTTGAAATGCTCTCGGCCAATTATGATTTTTCCAACACCGTGTTGGACGGTTACGTGAAGCCCTTTAAAACCTATGTGGTGGACGGCATCAAAGTTGGCGTATATGGCCTCGGCATTGCCTTGGACGGACTAGTGACCAAACGTCTGTACAAAGAAACCCTATATTTAAATCCGTTTGAAATCGCCCTGGACATAGAACGTCAACTTAAGGAAGAGGAACGGTGTGACCTCATCATTTGCCTGTCCCACTTGGGATACGATTATGAAAATCCTCAACGCCCTTCTGATACGCAACTGGCGCAACGCACCTATCACACCAATTTGATTATTGGGGGGCACACCCATACTTTTTTGGAAAAGCCCGATGTCCGCATCAACCAAAATGGTGACTCCGTATTGGTGAACCAAGTAGGGTGTTATGGACTGAATGTGGGGCGAATCGACTTTTATTTTGATGCCACCAAAAAAACCTCGGCACAAGGAGTGAGCATTACCGTTTAGGTTTCCAATGCCCAATTGGCAATAAACAATGTCAATGGACTATGTGCTATGAACATTACCGTCCTCAGTGCACTTGATACTTGGGCCTAGACTTCAACTTACAAGGCCGTGCCCCGGATGAAAACAACCATTTGTCCGATGAACTACATCTTTTCAATCCAATAAGCACTTTTAACCAAAAAAGTGAAACAAAGGTTTTGTTTTTTGTTAAATTTTTAACATTTTAGAGGATTCACACAAACCATTTTATATGAAAGAAAAGATTTTTACCCCACACCCCAAACATCTACCTCTATCCCTACTTTTCTGCTTCATACTAGTATCTTCCATTTCATGGGCCCAAAGTCAACAGTCCCTTCCAGGACCTGTTAGTGAGTTGACCATGAACAGTAACGGCGAAATTGCCTGTGAAATCCATGCGGCAGATGCTGTAGCGGCAGCCCACCACAGTATTGGCAAAGCACGCACAGGACTCATGGCAAATGGAAACCAAAAATCTGCTTCAAACACTAAAAAAGCAGCAACCGGAGCTACCATTTTTGTAGATTACTACAATTTTGACCCAACACTGCCCAATGAAGATTTTGTCATCGCAGCCACAGCTTTTCAATCTGCAGTGGATGCATGGGCCAACCTTTTGTCTTCAGACGTCCCCATTTATGTTGCCGCAGTTTTTCAACCTTTGGATGAAGGTGTTCTAGGCTCCGCCGGACCCACCAGTGTTTTTGCCAACGCCCCCGGATTGGAAAGAAATACCTGGTATGGCGATGCCTTGGCCGACAAACTTGCGGGGGAGGATTTAAACCCGACTAGCTATGACATCGTGGCCAATTTCAGTACGGTCTTCCCAAACTGGTATTACGGTATAGATGGCAACACCCCTGCAGGCATGTACGATTTTAAGTCTGTAGTACTACACGAACTTGGACATGGCTTAGGCTTCTTCGGCTCCTTGTTCGTTGACAATGAAACTGGTATCGGAGATTACGGTTTTGGTATTCCCAATCCTGTTTTTCCTGCCATATATGACCGATTGGCTCATTCAGCTGATGGGAAGTCTATTTTGAAGGAAAACAAATACGGAAATTTTACCACAGCGTTGGGCGATGTACTCCTTTCTGGCCCTTTGACAGCCAAGGGACCTCGAATCAAAGGAACTACCCAAGGTAAAGGTGCCCAAGTATTCACCATCCTGGATTCCAATATTTTTGGGGAAATTCCTGGACTTACCGATGTTTGGCTGCCCGGTTCAAGTTACTCCCACTTAGATTATGTCACGTATTTTGGTGGAGAGAACGGACTCATGGTTCCATTTTTGTCTACAGGAGCTTCCTATGATAGCCCCGGTCCCATTGTTCTTTCCATTTTTGATGACATGGGTTGGAACGGTAAGGTGAATCGTGAAGTTATGGAAAACCCCAATGCTCAGGATGATGAAGGTGATGACCCTTTAGCTGGAGCTGACAATGTAGTTGCCGT
>JAUICT010000061.1 GCA_030429325.1 Bacteroidia bacterium | reverse complement strand
TTATAATAAAAATGACCGCGACCAACTTTTGGTATTCAGTGTCCCCTTTTCCCAATACCTCAAAACAGAGGTTGATTTTATCCGCCACTGGGATGTGGATGATTCCAAGGTGATTGCCTTCAGGACTTTTTTGGGGCTTGCCGTTCCTTATGGCAACTCGGACAACATCCCTTTTGTTAGAAGTTATTTTGGTGGAGGCTCCAATGACAACAGGGCCTGGAACGCATATGAATTGGGACCTGGAAAGACCGACAACCTCAACGACTTTAACGAGGCCAACCTAAAACTAGCCATGAATGTAGAATATCGCTTCCCCATTGCCGGTGATGTAAAAGGTGCGTTTTTTGCCGATGCAGGAAACATTTGGAACGTTTTTGACGATGAGGACAATCCCGATGCCATTTTTAATGGCTTCTCCTCATTGGCCGATATAGCCCTTGGAACCGGGATTGGCCTCCGCTATGATTTCACCTATTTCGTCTTCAGACTGGATACCGGATTTAAAACCTACGACCCATCCAAAGAAGGGTCCAATCGCTGGTTCAGTGGCTATAACCTTAAAAGTGCGGTTTTTAACATCGGAATTAATTATCCCTTCTAGAGCAAATATTTTATTACTTTTGTGCCCTAACTTGACTTATAAACGTAATCAACAAAAATTATGTCCCACAACATAAAACCGGGCGTTGCTACCGGTGATGAAGTACAAGCAATTTTCAACCACGCCAAAGAAAACGGGTATGCCCTTCCGGCAGTGAACGTGATTGGGTCCAACACCATTAATGCGGTATTGGAAACAGCCGCTTCGCTAAACTCGCCCGTTATCATACAATTTTCCAACGGTGGAGGTCAGTTCAATGCTGGCAAAGGTCTTTCCAACGAAAACCAGAGAGCTGCCATTCTAGGAGCCGTGTCTGGCGCCAAACATGTGCATCAATTAGCTGAAGCCTACGGTGCCACTGTAATTCTTCACACGGACCACTGTGCCAAAAAACTATTGCCTTGGGTAGATGGACTTTTAGATGCCAGTGAAGAACATTTTAAGGCCACAGGCAAGTCCCTGTTCAGCTCGCATATGATTGACCTTTCGGAAGAACCCATCGAGGAGAACATTGAAATTTGCAAGACCTATTTGGAGCGTATGAGCAAAATGGGCATGACCTTGGAAATTGAGTTGGGTATTACTGGAGGTGAAGAAGATGGTGTGGACAATAGTGATGTTGATGACTCCAAATTGTATACCCAGCCCGAAGAAGTGGCATATGCTTACGAAGAATTGTCCAAGGTAAGCCATAGATTTACCATAGCCGCTGCATTTGGTAATGTACATGGTGTATACAAGCCAGGGAACGTAAAATTGACACCCAAGATCCTGAAAAACTCCCAAGAGTTCATCACCAAGAAATATGGTGTGGAGGAAAACCATATCGATTTTGTATTCCACGGAGGTTCTGGTTCCACTTTGGAAGAAATCAGGGAAGCTATCGGATACGGTGTTATTAAAATGAACATCGACACCGATTTGCAATATGCATTTTTGGAAGGGGTTCGGGACTATGTCCAAGAAAAATCAGGTTACCTTCAATCACAAATAGGAAATCCTGAAGGTGACGATCAACCCAACAAAAAGTTCTACGATCCGCGAGTTTGGCTGCGTGAAGGAGAAAAAACATTCTCTGAGCGATTGAAAAAGGCCTTCGAGGATTTGAACAATGTAAATACCTTATAAGACTTTCGTTTAATTTAATTTTGATTGCATGTCGTCTTGGTTTAAAAGAAAGGAAAAAGGAATTCAGACCACAACTGAGCAAAAAAAGGATACCCCAAAGGGATTATGGTATAAATCCCCCACTGGTAAAATAGTAGAGTCCGAAGACCTTGCCAAAAACTTCTATGTAAGTCCGGAAGATGATTACCATGTTAGGATAGGCAGCAAGGAATACTTTGAAATCCTGTTCGATGACAACAAGTTCAAAGAACTCGATGCCAACATGACCTCCAAAGACCCTTTGAAGTTTGTGGATACCAAAAAATATTCCGATCGCTTAAAAACAGTTCAACAAAAAACAGGATTAAAGGACGCCGTTCGTACCGCTGTGGGTAAATCCATGGGCAAGGATATTGTCATTGCCTGTATGGACTTCGGCTTTATTGGTGGATCTATGGGCAGTGTTGTGGGAGAAAAAATTTCCCGCGCCATAGACGAGGCCAAAAAGAGGAAAATCCCATTCTTGATGATTTCGAAATCAGGTGGGGCCCGTATGATGGAAGCTGCACTTTCCCTGATGCAATTGGCCAAGACCTCAGCTAAGTTGGCCCAATTGGCCGAAGCTAAAATTCCTTACATTTCGTTATGTACCGACCCCACCACTGGAGGAACCACTGCCTCTTATGCCATGCTGGGAGACATTAACATTGCGGAACCAGGTGCTTTGATAGGTTTTGCCGGACCACGGGTGGTAAAGGACACCGTTGGGAAAGACCTTCCCGAAGGTTTTCAAACAGCCGAATTTTTAAAAGAACATGGGTTCTTGGATTTCATTTCCCATCGCAGGGACTTGAAAAAGAAAGTAAATCAATATATAGACTTGATCACCAATCAGCCTATCAGAAAATAAGAAAAGCCCCTACTAGTTCGGGGCTTTTTTTGTTCACGTCAACCTGAACTAGTTTCAGGTTCTCATCAATTTAGTGAGATTCCGAATCTAGTTCGGAATGACAAACCTTAACCTTATCTTACCGTTCTTTATTGAAAATCTCTTTATTACACTTTCAAAAGGTTATTTTAATAATATGGTGGATTCAAAAAAAGGACTTATCTTTGCACGCTGATTGCTTGTCCTCTGAAAGCCAGAGGAACTGTCAATCAATACATAAAAATCATTTAAATAAATATTGGAATGTATTTAACAAAAGAAGTAAAAGCCGAGATTTTTAAAAAACACGGCGGCTCTGAGAGCAACACCGGTTCTACGGAAGGACAAATTGCTTTGTTCACGCACCGTATCAACCACTTAACTGGTCACCTAAAAAGAAACCATAAGGACTATAACACCGAGCGTTCTTTGGTGGCGTTGGTAGGTAAAAGACGTAGTCTTTTGGATTACCTAAAGAAAAAAGATATTGAAAAATACCGTGCCTTGATCAAGGAACTAGGTATTAGAAAATAAAAACGATGGGGAGGCTTTGGCTTCCCCTTTGTTTTAGTTGGAGGAACTCCAACGACTTAAAGTCCCATTCGATTGGGCAAACACAAAAAGCTTCAAATAGTTTTTCATTGGTCAGTGCCGAGAGGCAAACACAACAACAACACAACCCGACCGTCCGGATGACGGTAGACCAAATGTTTAACTGCCCGTATCTTTTTTAACGGGTAAGACTAATTCTTATGATTCCAAAAACTTTTAAAGAGGTCATTGACCTTGGTGACGGTAGGGAAATCTCTATTGAAACCGGAAAATTGGCGAAACAGGCCCATGGCTCTGTAGTAGTCCAATCAGGCAAATGTATGTTGCTATGTACAGTTGTCTCCAATTACCAAGCTTCGGATGTGGATTTCTTGCCACTTACCGTGGATTATCGCGAAAAATTTGCCGCTGCAGGACGTTATCCTGGCGGATTCTTTAAGCGTGAGGCAAGACCCAGCGATGGTGAGGTATTGACCATGCGTTTGGTGGACAGGGTTTTGAGACCATTGTTCCCAAAAGATTATCACTCTGAAACCCAAGTGATGATCCAATTGATGTCTCACGACGAAAATGTAATGCCAGATGCCATGGCAGGTTTGGCCGCTTCTGCAGCCATCCAATTATCCGACATTCCATTCGAATGTCCAATTTCTGAGGTTCGTGTAGGTCGTGTAGATGGTGAATTGATCATCAATCCAACCATGGAGCAATTGAAAAACTCGGACATTGATATGGTTATCGGTGCTTCTGAAGATTCTGTAATGATGGTGGAAGGTGAAATGAGTGAAATTTCCGAAGAGGAAATGGTGGAAGCCATCAAATTTGCCCACGAAGCCATTAAAGTACAATGTGCAGCACAGGTAAAATTGGCCGAAGCCTTCGGTAAAAAAGAAACCCGTGAGTACGAACCTGAAGTTGAAGACGAAGATCTTCAAAAGAAAGTATACGACTTGGCTTATGACAAAGTATACGCCGTAGCCAAAGCCGGCTCTTCCAAAAAAGAGCGTAGCGAAGCTTTTGCTGCCATCAAGGAAGAAATCAAAGCTACTTTCTCCGAAGAAGAATTGGAAGAAATTGGTGGTTTGGTTTCCAAATACTACCACAAGGCCGAAAAAGAGGCCGTTCGTAATCTAACCTTGGAAGAAGGACTTCGTTTGGACGGTCGTAAGACCACTGACATTCGTCCTATCTGGTGTGAGATTGATTACTTGCCAAGCGTTCACGGTTCTTCCATCTTTACCCGTGGTGAGACCCAAGCGTTGGCCACCGTTACTTTGGGTACCTCAAGAGAGGCCAACCAAATTGACATGCCATCTTACGAGGGCGAAGAAACATTCTATTTACACTATAACTTCCCTCCTTTCTCCACTGGTGAGGCAAGACCTATCCGAGGTACTTCACGTAGAGAAGTTGGTCACGGTAACTTGGCACAACGTGCCCTTAAGGGCATGATTCCTGAAGATTGCCCATATACTGTTCGTGTGGTATCCGAAGTATTGGAATCCAATGGATCCTCTTCCATGGCAACCGTATGTTCCGGTACCATGGCATTGATGGATGCAGGTGTTCAATTGAAAAAACCAGTTTCTGGTATTGCCATGGGATTGATTACTGATACGGAGTCTGGTAAATTCGCCGTTTTATCCGACATCTTGGGTGATGAAGACCACTTGGGTGATATGGACTTTAAGGTAACCGGTACCGAAGATGGTATCACTGCTTGCCAAATGGACATCAAGGTAAAAGGTCTTTCCTATGAAATCTTGGTGAAAGCCTTGATGCAGGCCAAGGATGGAAGATTGCATATTTTGGGCAAACTTACCGATACTATTGCAGAGCCAAGACCTGAGGTGAAATCTTACGCACCAAAAATCATTACCCGAATCATTCCTGGTGAATTCATTGGAGCATTGATCGGTAAAGGTGGTGAGGTTATTCAAGAACTACAGAAGAAGTCCAAAACCACCATCGTGATCAACGAAGATCCAGATACCGAAGAAGGTATTGTGGAAATCTTGGGCACCGATCAAGATGGAATCGATATGGTATTGGCCAAAATCGATGCGCTGATGTTCAAGCCTGAAGTGGGCAGCATTTATGAGGTCAAGGTCATCAAGTTGTTGGATTTTGGAGCCGTTGTGGAATATACCGATGCCCCTGGCAACGAAGTATTGCTGCACGTATCTGAATTGGCATGGGAACGCACAGACAATGTAACCGATGTCGTCAATCTAGGCGATGTACTTGATGTAAAGTATTTTGGCCTGGATCCAAGGACCAAAAAGGAAAAAGTTTCCAGAAAAGCTTTGCTTCCAAAACCTGAAGGATATACCGAAAGACCACCACGAAACGATAGAGGTGGTGATCGCAGAGGCGGTGATCGTAGAGGTAATGACCGTAGAGGTGGTGATCGCGACAGAAAACCGAGAAGGGATTAATACCAATCTTTTATCAAAACAAAACCCCGGAATATCCGGGGTTTTTGCATTATTAAGAAATGTTTTACAAAAAAAATGCATCAAAATGTAACTTTTCCTCTTTTTCTACGTATAACTTAATGAGCTTCGGTTCACAAATTTAATTTGAAGGAGAAATTTTAGATGAGACAGTTAAAGATTACAAAGCAGGTTACCAATAGGGAAACCGCATCGTTGGATAAGTATTTGCAGGAAATCGGCAAGGTGGATTTGATTACCGCCGATGAAGAGGTGGAACTGGCACAACGTATAAAAGCGGGAGACCAAGTGGCCTTGGAAAAATTGACCAAAGCCAACCTTAGATTCGTGGTTTCTGTTGCAAAACAGTATCAAAACCAAGGATTGACCCTACCTGATTTGATCAATGAAGGAAATTTGGGATTGATCAAGGCCGCTCAACGTTTTGATGAAACCCGTGGATTCAAATTTATTTCCTATGCGGTATGGTGGATTCGTCAATCCATCCTACAAGCTTTGGCGGAGCAATCACGTATTGTGCGTTTGCCCTTGAACAAAATTGGATCCATCAATAAGATCAACAAGACTTTTGCGTTTTTGGAGCAAGCCCATGAGCGTACTCCATCTGCCGAGGAAATTGCCAAAGAATTGGACATGACGGTGGAAGATGTAAAGCAATCCTTAAAAAATTCCGGTCGTCACGTATCCATGGATGCCCCATTGATTGATGGTGAGGATTCCAACCTTTACGATGTACTCCGTAGTGGTGAGTCACCTAACCCCGACAAGGAGTTGTTACACGAATCACTTCGCACTGAAATTGAACGCGCCTTGGAGACCCTAACACCCAGAGAAGCCGATGTTATAAGGCTTTACTTTGGTTTGGCTGGACAGCACTCGATGACCTTGGAAGAAATTGGAGAGACTTTTGACCTTACTAGGGAAAGGGTTCGTCAGATCAAAGAAAAAGCTATCCGACGCTTGAAACACACCTCCAGAAGTAAGATTTTGAAGACATATTTAGGATAAAACGCAAGATTATATCAACAAATTACAGTTAAACAAACCTTAAATTTGTTTTTTGGCAAGAAAGTTGTAATTTGTAAACCTACAACAGTTTATCATGACTGTTCGTTTTTTGATTGATGAATAAACTCCGGCTGATTACCGGAGTTTTTTCATTTATGGCTTTTGGTCAAACTAAGGGTATTTACGGCAAAAAAGTGGTTGTCCACGGGAATTTGGGTTTGTAATGAATCCTATTTTGTACTTTCATCTTTAAAATAGTTGACCTCCAAGGCAAGTTTCCTTGAAAATGCCCAAGAGGAAATGAATCGAGATATGATCGAGAGGATACTCAGCGCTCAGAACAGAATCTATTACCACATTCTCTTTTGGTTGGGCTACATTTTGTTCTATACCGTTCTATGGGGTAGTTACGAGGATAATTATTGGGACCAATTTCAACAATTGCTGTTTTTGCTGCCATGGAAAATTATCCCCACATACATTACGCTATATTACCTGATGCCCAAATACCTATATCCAAAACGTATGGCCATGTACATTGGGCTATCCATAATTTTGGCTTTGGCCATGGCTCTGATAGACCGCTATATGAACTGGAGGTATCTCTACCACTGGTTCTACCCAGAAGAGGAACATTGGAAAACCCCAGTTCTGTACCTCCCAAAGATATTAAACTCCCTCATTGCCGTTTACACTCCCGTTTTTGTGGCTATGGCCATTAAACTGCAGCGTTTTTACTATCAGAAAGAACAAATCAACCAAGCGCTGGTAAAGGAAAAAATGGAAACCGAGCTTAAATTTCTAAAAGCGCAGATACACCCCCATTTTCTCTTTAACACATTAAACAGTATTTATTCCCTTTCATTGGAGAAATCCTCCAAAACCCCGGATGCCGTTCTGGGACTGTCCAAATTCTTGGACTATATGCTGTACGAATGCAACGACCGGTTCATCACCGTGGAAAAAGAATGGGAAGAGCTGATGAACCTCGTGGCTTTGGAGCAATTGCGATATGGGGACAAACTTACCATTTCCACCCATATTGAAAATGATAGCAGCGAGACGTTTATCCCTCCCCTTTTGTTGCTCCCCTTTGTTGAAAATGCCTTTAAACATGGGGCAGATACACTGATTGACGACTCTTATATTTCCATTGAATTGAAACTCGTCAACCAACAACTTCATTTTGTGGTAGAAAACAGTAAATCTTCCATTGAGGAGGACAATGGATTGGATACCGATAAAAACATCGGCTTAAAAAATGTAAAAAGAAGACTGGTCCTTTTCTTTCCCGATAAGCATCAACTGGATATTCAGGAAGAACCTGACCGTTTTTTGGTAAGTTTGAACATAGACCTCAGCGGCATTAACGCGCAAACTGCCTATGGATAGAAAAATCAGATGTATAATTGTTGATGATGAGCCCTTGGCCAGAAAGGTATTGGTGAAGCTAACCGAGCAGATAGACCAACTGGAAGTGGTAGCGGTATGCGCCAATGCGGTTGATGCGTTTTGTCATCTTCAAAAGGGGAATATTGATTTGGTCTTTTTGGATATTAAAATGCCCAAAATAAATGGCCTTGAACTTTTGGAGTCCCTCAACCCGGCCCCCTTGGTCGTCTTCACCACTGCCTATCGTGAATTTGCCATCAAGGCATTTGAACTGGATGCCATTGATTATCTCCTAAAACCCATTTCCATGGGTAGGTTTATGAAAACCATTGCAAAAGCAAACAAGTTCTTGTCCGGTCAGCCCACTTCCAAAACCGAACAACATCCTCCCGAACCCAAAACGGTTGATGAACCGGAGCAATTATATATCAAAACGCAACGAAAGGTCATTAAATTGGACCTTTCCCATATTACCTATTTGGAAAGCTTGAACGATAAGGTCATCATTCATACCTTGGACAATGAAATTACCACTTCACAAAGGATTGGCCACCTTTCCGAAAAACTACCCAAGAATCGTTTTATCCGTATCCATCGTTCATTCATGATTGCTGTGGATAAAGTATCCGCTTTTAACAGCATTATGGTAGAGATCAACGGGAAGGAACTTCCCATAGGCCGAAACTATCGTTCCCAAGTCTTGGGCCTTCTTCAAAAAGAATTGGATTAATCGAGCACTTATTTTGCCATCTTCGTTGTTAAGCATTCCTTAAATCAGCCGTGAATGCTTTTCGCGCAACCTATACGTACAACTTTGATACGTTTTCGGCACCAAACTCCCTCCAAACGACATTTACGTGTATTGCTTT
>JAUICT010000060.1 GCA_030429325.1 Bacteroidia bacterium | reverse complement strand
AAAAACTGAAGACCATGAAGGCCGAGGAAATCGACTTTCATTCCAAAAAAATAAACGATTTCAACCAAGATCAGGCCGAAATCATATCGGACCGAATCATCCAGAAAATCACCAAACAGTTTGCCAACCACCTGAAAAGTTCCGAAGTGGATACCGAGGACAGCCTGGAGCTTATCCAGAAAGTCTTTCAGCTAGAAATCGATTCAAAATGAGCAAGATCATACGAATTGGGACCCGCGATAGTGAATTGGCACTGTGGCAAGCCACCACTGTACAGCAAAAATTGGAAGACTTGGGGTACGACACTTCATTGGTTCCTATAAAATCCACAGGGGATGAAATACTGGACAAACCCCTGTACGAACTGGGAATCACCGGCATTTTTACCAAGACTTTGGATATTGCCCTATTGAAAGGGCAGATAGATATTGCCGTACACTCCATGAAGGATGTTCCCACCCAATTGCCAAAAGACATTGTACAAGTTGCCGTGTTGGAACGTGCCATTACCCACGATATTTTGGTGCACAAAGGATTGAACTTTTTGGAATCCGATGCTCCTGCTACCATTGCTACCGGCAGTTTGCGCAGAAAAGCCCAATGGCTGAACAAATATCCTCACCATTCCGTAGTGGATTTACGGGGAAATGTGAACACAAGATTGTTGAAACTCATTGAGAACGATTGGAACGGTGCCATTTTTGCCCAGGCCGGATTGGAGCGCATCAAGTTGTTACCTAAAGATGCCCTTCAACTGGACTGGATGATTCCTGCTCCCGCGCAGGGCGCCATGGTAGTTGTGGCCAAAGATGAGGACACCTTTTCAAAAGAAGCGCTCGCCAAGTTAAATCATAAGGAATCTGAAATCGCAACAACCATTGAACGTCAATTTTTGCGAATATTGGAAGGTGGTTGCACCGCCCCTATCGGTGCTTTGGCACAAATAAAAGAACAAACGGTACATTTTGAGGGCGTTGTTTTTTCATTGGACGGAAAACAAAAAATTGCCCTCAATAAAAGTGTTCCCCTGAACCAAGCCAATGGACTGGGAGAAAAATGTGCCAAGGAGGTCCTACAGAAAGGCGGAGATAAATTGATGCAGGAAATCAGAAATGAAAACAGTGCTCTCCACTAAAAAACTAAGTTTGCCGCAAAAGGAATTGTTCCTCAATTCAGGATTGGGATTGGTGGAATATGATGCACTTCAAATTGAATTTTTGGATGTAAATATTCCTTTGGAATACACCCACTATATCCTAACCAGTAAAAATTCGGTCAAAGCCTTCCTTAAAAGAATTGAAAACCGGGACACATCCAATTTTCAGGTCTTTTGTGTTGGTGAAAAAACCAAATCCCTTTTGGAAGAGAATAGACTCAATGTGGTAAAAATGACCGAGTACGCATCAGAATTGGCCCAATTCATTGTAGAAAAATATCCCAATGAAACTTTTCTGTTTTTATGCGGAAACCTAAGAAGGGACACCTTACCAAAGGCACTTACCGAAAATAACATTCGGTATAAAGAGGTGGTGGTGTACAAAACCCATTTAGTACCAAGGGCTTTTCAAAGGGATTTTGACGGCATTCTGTTCTTCAGTCCAAGTGGTATCAGAAGTTATCTTTTGGAGAACTCCGTTGGCAGCAGCACCCTGTTCTGCATTGGAACTACCACGGCTGATGAGGCCAAAAAACATTCAGACAACATCATAATAGCCAATAAACCGACCGTGGAAAATGTGTTGGTACAGGCCATAAACCATTGTACAGCATGATTAAAAACGATTTGTTCCTAAGAGCCTTGAAGGGTGAAACCGTTGAACGGCCACCCGTATGGATGATGCGCCAAGCTGGGCGTTACCTTCCTGAGTTTATGGAACTCAAACATAAATACGATTTCTTTACCCGATGCCAGACTCCCGAGTTGGCTTCTGAAATTACCGTACAGCCCATCCGACGATATGGCATGGATGCGGCCATACTTTTCAGTGATATCTTGGTGATTCCACAAGCCATGGACATTGAGGTGGAAATGAAACCAAACTTTGGTCCTTACCTCCCAAACCCCATCCGCTCCAAAGAAGACTTGGAAAGGGTAATCGTCCCAGATATTCAGGATACCTTGGGCTATGTGATGGAGGCCATTACCATGACCAAGGAAAAGTTGAACGATGAAATTCCACTTATCGGTTTTGCCGGTTCTCCGTGGACCATTCTCTGCTATTGTGTGGAAGGCCAAGGGACCAAAAGTTTTGATAAGGCTCGGGGGCTTTGCTTTTCCCAACCGGAAGTGGCCCATCAATTGCTTCAAAAAATAACGGATACCACCATTGCCTACCTAAAAGCCAAAGTAGAGGCCGGTGTGAATGCTGTCCAAGTTTTCGATTCATGGGGTGGCATGCTTTCTCCTACTGATTACCAAGAATTCTCCTGGCCGTACATTCAACAGATTGTTGATGCCTTGAAAGGTTTGGCCCCCGTCATTGTTTTTGGCAAAGGGTGTTGGTTCGCATTGAAAGAAATGGCACAATCGGGAGCTTCTGCTGTAGGGGTGGATTGGACCTGCTCTGCACAAAATGCGCGCTACCTAACGGGAGGAAACATAACCCTGCAAGGAAATTTTGACCCTGCTCGTTTACTTTCCCCTCCAACGGAAATTAAAAAGAGGGTTACCCAAATGATCAATGAATTTGGGAAAGACAAATATATTGTCAACTTAGGGCATGGCATCCTTCCCAATATACCATTGGAAAATGCCAAAGCATTCATAGATGCCGTAAAAGAATATAAGGCGTGAACCCAATAGCGGTACTGAAACGGGTTGATCTTAAAAATATACTGAAAGTTATATTCATTGGAATAGGTCAGCCGCTTTTTATTGTTCCGACCATTCGTGCTACCAAGGATTGCGTTCGCATATCCACAGAAAACTACGGCCGATTGCATCATAAAAATGGTCCGGCCAATGCATTCAGACATGCCCTTTGGAATTATTTAATCGCCAAAAGATGTTCTGATGTTCGGCGAAATATGGATTCTGTTCTGGGATGGGCCAAAAAAATTACGGATTGGCATGAACATGCTTTTCCAAACCAAGAATTGGCAAAACAAATGGATTTTCATAACAACGCCGTGGGAAGGTTTGTCTTTCAAGAAAATCCTGAAAAAACGGAAAGTGAAGTCATCGAACTATTGAAATCCATGACTCTGGTTTCGGTCAAAATTGATTCAGATACTGACCTCACAAGCTTAAAAACACAATTCATACATATACTCGATCAATGAAGGACAAATTCTACGACTATATCCAAAAACTACAAGATACCATTACCGCAAAACTTGAAGAGGTGGATGGAAAGGCCAAATTTCAACAGGATATTTGGAAACGCCCCGAAGGTGGCGGAGGCAGGACCCGTGTCATTGAAAATGGAAATGTATTTGAAAAAGGTGGCGTGAACATTTCCAAGGTATATGGTGAACTTCCAAAAAGCATGCAGCAGTATTTTGGCGTGGAAGATGCCGATTTTTTTGCCTGCGGACTCAGTTTGGTCATCCATCCCAAGAGTCCCATGGTACCCACAGTACATGCCAACTGGCGCTATTTTGAGATGTACAATAAAAATGGGGACATCGTGGACCAATGGTTTGGGGGCGGTCAGGACTTGACACCCTATTATCTGTTTGAGGAAGATGCCCAACATTTTCATCAAACCTGCAAAAATGCCTGTGACGCCCATAATCCAGAATTTTATCCCGCTTATAAAAAGAAATGTGATGACTATTTCTGGAATGCCCATCGCAATGAAGCAAGGGGGGTTGGCGGCCTCTTTTTTGACTATTGCAAAGCAACGGAAACCATGGATATGGAAGATTGGTACAACTATGTCACCGAGGTTGGGGATAGTTTTTTGGATGCATACATACCAATCGTTACAAAAAGAAAAGAACTGGAATACACTCAAAAACAGCGGGATTGGCAGGAAATTAGACGCGGAAGATATGTGGAATTTAACCTGGTTCATGATAAAGGGACCCTATTCGGCCTGAGAACCAATGGACGTATTGAAAGTATTTTAATGAGCCTTCCTCCCCATGTACAATGGAGGTATGACCATCACCCAGAAAAAGGTAGTCCAGAGGAACAATTAATTGAGGTGCTGCAACATCCAAAAAATTGGGTTTAATGTGTAGCTTTGTTTGAAACCAAACCCATGAAGCAGAAAATATATCAAGTCGACGCTTTTACCGATCGTCCTTTCGGCGGTAATCCTGCAGCAGTTTGCATTTTGGATACGTGGCTCGATACTGCACTTATGCAAAGCATTGCGGAAGAAAACAATCTGGCCGAAACTGCATTTGCTGTTCAAAAAGGTGAGGTTTACGAATTACGTTGGTTCACTCCAGAAACTGAGGTCGATTTGTGTGGTCATGCCACCTTGGCCACGGCATATGTACTGTTTAACTATTACGATCACAATGAAAAAACCATTCGGTTTTATTCTCCCAGAAGCGGGGAATTGAGCGTAGAAAAAACAGCCAATGGCTGGATGACCTTGGATTTTCCCACCGACCCTATAGTGGCCATTCGGAACAACAGGGAATTGGACAACGCCATTGGGCTGACCCCAATAAAAACCTTTAAGGGAAAAACGGATTTTATGATGGTCTACAGCTCCCAACAAGAAGTGGAGGCCATTACCCCCAACCTGCATCTTTTGGACCAACTGGATTGTAGAGGTGTTATTATAACGGCACCCGGTGAAGGTGTAGACTTCGTCTCTCGCTTTTTCTCACCTCAATGCAGTATCCCAGAAGATCCCGTGACCGGCTCGGCACATACTTCACTAACCCCGTATTGGTACGAAGTGTTGGGCAAAAGTAAAATGACCGCCAAACAACTCTCCAAAAGAGGAGGGGACTTAATCTGTGAATATTTGGGAGACCGGGTAAAAATTTCCGGCAAAGCAGCTCCCTACCTATCCGGTGAAATTGAAATTTAAGCATCAGTATGTATCCATTGATCAGAAATAGACGACTACGCGCCTCCGAATCCATCCGAAGATTGGTTCGGGAAACCCTTGTAACCCCAGACGACTTTCTAGTGCCCCTTTTTGTGGTGGAAGGCAAAGGAATCAAAGAAGAAATTGCTTCCATGCCCAATTATTTTAGGTTGAGTTTGGACAATCTTGAGAAAGAGGTCAAGGAACTTTGGAAAATGGGACTTTGCTCGGTATTGCTTTTTGTTAAGGTTGATGAAAAGCTGAAGGACAACAAAGGTACAGAGGCCATCAACCCGAATGGATTGATGCAACGTGCCATAAAAACTGTCAAAAATGCCTGCCCACAGATGTTGGTGATGACCGATGTGGCATTGGACCCATTTTCATCCTATGGCCATGATGGGATAGTGGCCGAAGGTCAAATCCTCAATGAAGAAACTGCCGAGGTACTGGCAGAGATGAGCGTCTCCCATGCACAGGCCGGAGCCGATTTTGTAGCTCCCAGCGATATGATGGACGGGCGCATCCTTACCATTAGAGAAGCTTTGGAAGATGAAGGGTTCCAAAATACCGGAATCATGAGCTATTCCGCCAAATATGCCAGCGCCTATTACGGTCCGTTCCGGGATGCCCTGGATTCAGCTCCTGTGGATATTGCCAACGTACCCAAGGACAAAAAAACCTATCAAATGGATTTTGCCAATAGGCTTGAGGCCATCCGTGAAACCCAAATGGACATAGATGAAGGTGCCGATATTGTGATGGTAAAGCCGGGGCTGCCCTATTTGGACATTGTGCGCGACATAAAAAATGAAGTGGATGTGCCCATTGCCGTTTATCAAGTATCGGGGGAATATGCCATGCTCAAAGCTGCTGCGGAAAAAGGGTGGCTGGACCATGATGCCGTGATGCTAGAACAATTGACAGCCATTAAACGGGCCGGAGCAAGCATCATTGCCAGTTATTTTGCTAAAGACTTTATCCGTGCTTTAAAATAAGTGCAACCAACCATAACCATACTAACTCATGAAAAACCTCTTTGTATTCTGTTTTTGTTTCCTTTTCGTTTCAACCAATGTCCTTGCCCAACAAAACTTGATTCATGCGCTTCCCTCTAAATTGGGATTGGATGAAACCTACATCGACCAAAAAGTGGATTCCATCATGGAACTTGGTATAAAAAACCAAGCCTTCCCAGGCGCCCAAGTATTGGTGGCCAAAAACGATACGGTAATCTTCCACAAAGCATATGGATTTCATACTTATGATAGTGTGCAACCCGTTGCCCTCAACGATCTCTACGACTTGGCATCCGTCACTAAAATTTTGGGTCCGTTGCCCGCTTTGATGAAATTGGTGGACGAAGGCAAACTTGATTTGGACGCCCCGTTCAGCAACTATTGGCCCTCATGGAAAAAACACAAAGACAAAAAAGATCTGACCCTCCGTGAGATCTTGAGCCACCAAGCTGGCTTAGTGCCTTACATTGTCTTTTTGGAGAAAGTCATCCGGAAGAACGGGAAGATAAAGCGGCGATTTGTCAGGGACACTCCCAGTAAAAAATTTCAGCAACAAGTGTATGACAACCTATTCATCAGTGATCGCTTTGAAGCAAAAATGAACCGCATGATCGATAGATCCAAGGTTTCCGATGAAAAAAAATATAAGTATTCAGGACTTACCTTCCTCATCTATCCAAGATTGATAGAACAACTTACCGGCACCGATTACGAAACCTATTTGGAGGAGAATTTCTATAAGCCACTGGGGTGCTATACTTTGGGGTACAATCCAAGTAAAAAGAATTATGTCAATGCCATTGTACCAACAGAACAAGACAGTATATTCAGAAAGACCTTTGTAAAGGGCTGGGTTCACGATGAAAATGCTTCGTTGAAAGGCGGGGTATCCGGAAATGCGGGATTGTTTGGTACGGCAGACGACTTGGCAAAAATAATGCTGTTCTATCAAAATTTTGGTGCTGTGGGCAAGAAACAACTTGTTTCAAAAGAAGTAGTAAAAGAATTTGGTTCTGTTCAGTACCCAGAGAATGAAAATCGCAGAGGCCTTGGTTTTGACAAGCCCTTGCTCAACAATTCCGAGCTTGCTTTGGAAGATGCCTATCCTTCTCCCTTGGCCAGTCCAGAGAGTTTTGGTCACTCAGGATTTACAGGAACTTTTGTTTGGGCTGATCCAGAGAATAAGTTGGTATTTATATTTCTATCAAATAGGGTATATCCCTCTAGGGACCATAGACAACTTTACCAGTTGAACATCAGAACTGCCCTGCAAGACGTATTCTACAGGAGCTTACCATCAAATTAAAGACTGAAAAGGTTTCTGTTTGACCATTGCATAACTTGTTTTTGTTATGTCGATTTAAGGGGCATGTCATATCCCACTAAAAAATGAACAGTAGGAAACCTTCAGCTATATAGAATTTTAGCTACTTTTGAATCAATACTTAGATTCATGGGACTACTATTATTCTACGCCCTTATTTCCATTTTCTTTTCTTTTTTATGCTCCATTTTGGAAGCGGTACTGTTGAGCGTCACACCAACGTTCATCAATCTAAAAAAACAGGAAGAGAAGGAATATGCGGACACCTTGGAAGCTTTAAAAAAAGATGTGGACAAACCGTTGATTGCCATTCTTACCCTTAACACAGTTGCCCATACCGTAGGTGCTATATTGGTGGGTGTACAAGCCAAGGTAGCCTATGCCGATCTCTACGGAACCACAAAACGTACCCTATTAGGGTTTCAATTTACTGAAGACCTTATGGTAGGTATTGTCTCCACTATCATGACCATTTTGATCTTGGTAGCTTCCGAAATCATTCCCAAGACCATTGGGGCCACCTATTGGAAACAGCTGGCCAACTTTACCAGCAAAGCGCTTAGCATCATGGTATTCGCCCTCAAATGGACAGGGTTATTATGGGTCTTGCAACTATTCACCAAGTTGATTGGGGCGAAGGGAGAACATGGAAGCGTACTAAGCCGTGAGGATTTTACGGCCATGACCGATATTGCCCATGAGGAAGGGGTTTTTCATGAATCGGAATCCAAGGTCATCAAGAACCTCCTTAAGTTTGATGAAATATCGGCCAAAGATGTGATGACACCCCGGACCGTAATGAAAATTGCCTCGGAAGACACTACTATCCAAGCCTTTTTTGAAGCCAATCGTCCCTTGCGTTTTTCAAGGATTCCTTTGTACCAAGGTCGTATGGACAACATAACCGGTTTCTTTCTGAAGGATGAACTCATGGAGGCCATCATCAATAAAAAAGGAGGGGAAAAGCTTTCCACCTTGAAACGGGAAATCTTGGTATCTAACCGAAGCATCCCCATTCCTGAACTATTTGAAAAGTTTGTAGAGAAAAGGGAGCACGTTTCTTTGGTGGTAGACGAGTATGGCTCCGTAAGTGGGCTGGTGACTATGGAAGATGTTATTGAAACCTTGTTGGGATTGGAAATCATGGACGAAAGTGACAACGTGGAAGACCTGCAAGTGTTGGCGAGAAGGAATTGGGAGACCCGGGCCAAGCGATTGGGAATCATTGAATCTAAAGGTAAAATAAAGTAATGGAAATTGCTTATTTACAAACACCTATAGGTTTTGCAGAATTTCAAGGTGATGAAAATGGGCTAGCCTCCGTGTCAGTATTCGACGATAAAAAACCTATTGGTATAATACCTGATGTGTTGGAAGATGCCATTTACCAATTCAAGGAATATTTTGAGGGTTCCCGAAAGGAATTTGACCTAAAGTTGAACCCTTCCGGCACCGATTTTCAGAAAAAGGTTTGGGATGCCCTTCTTGAAATCCCATTTGGAAAAACCATTTCTTATTTGGAACTTTCCAAAAGACTAGGCGATGTAAAAGCCATTCGTGCAGTAGCCTCGGCCAATGGCAAAAATCCTC
>JAUICT010000550.1 GCA_030429325.1 Bacteroidia bacterium | reverse complement strand
TGGTAATAGAGGACGAATCAGCCATTAGAAGGGTTTTAGTGAAAATTTTGGTCGAGGAAAGTGATTCCTATAATGTTCAAGAAGCAGAAGATGGACTCAGCGGGATAGAGACCATAAAGAAGGAAGACTTTGATTTGGTCCTTTGTGATATAAAAATGCCAAAAATGGATGGTGTTGAGGTATTGGAGGCCGCAAAAAAAATAAAACCTGAGATTCCTTTCATTATGATTTCCGGGCATGGCGATTTGGATACCGCAGTGAACACAATGCGGATGGGGGCCTTTGACTATATCTCCAAACCACCGGATTTAAATAGATTACTTACTACCGTACGGAATGCCTTGGACCGAAAAGAGTTGGTGGTAGAGAACAAAATCCTTAAAAAGAAGGTCTCCAAGAATTATGAGATGGTGGGCAATAGCGAAGAAATTGGGATCATTAAGGATATGATTGAAAAAGTGGCCCCCACCGATGCACGGGTGCTGATTACGGGATCAAATGGTACAGGGAAAGAATTGGTGGCCCATTGGCTACATCAAAAAAGTCCACGGTCTGCAGCACCTTTTATTGAGGTAAATTGTGCCGCAATTCCGTCAGAGTTGATAGAGAGTGAATTGTTTGGGCACGTAAAAGGAGCGTTTACTTCTGCTGTTAAGGACCGGGCAGGAAAGTTTGAGGCTGCTAACAAGGGCACCATATTTTTGGACGAGATCGGGGATATGAGCCTTTCGGCACAAGCTAAGGTGCTACGAGCGTTGCAAGAAAACAAGATTTCCAGGGTAGGTTCCGATAAGGATATTAAAGTGGATGTTCGTGTGTTGGCCGCTACCAACAAGGATTTAAAAAAGGAGATAGAAGACGGAAAGTTTAGGGAAGATCTTTACCATCGTTTGGCGGTCATTCTAATAAAAGTACCTGCATTAAATGACAGACGGGACGATATTCCTCTACTGATAGAACACTTTGCCAAGAAAATAGCATCGGAACAAGGAACGGCACCCAAGGAGTTTTCTAAAAAGGCCACTGAACTTCTTAAAGGGTATGACTGGACCGGAAATGTGCGGGAATTACGTAATGTGGTAGAACGTTTGATTATTCTTGGGGGCAAGGAAGTGTCCGAAGAGGACGTTAAGCTCTTTGCCAGTAAATAATCAGTCCAAAGCACCACATTTATCCAAACGGGACAGCGCATCTTTGGTCAGACTCTTTACCCGTTGATGATATTCTTTCTTGTGGGCAGACAATTCGGTGTTGAGCAAAACCAACCTCGATTCCTCATAAATATTGCTCACAAATCGTTGGGCTTCCTCGCAATCTACCTCTTGAACCACTTTTTCCAAGGAGGATTCAAACCCTAAAAGACAATTGTGTACCTGTTGCTTTACCATGCTTTCGTGGGTCAGGAACATCCCATTTTGGTTTTCCAACGCTTCCTTGGTGTTCATGACCAAAATAGAGTTACCGTAGGAGCTTGAATTTTCTTGTTCAAAGACCCGTAGCACTTTAATGCCGATCAGGGTGTTTTCCAAAGCTCGGTGCAATGATTTTTTTGAAGCCTTTAAGGACTCGGCCTTAGTGGCCGTTTTTAGCTCGGTTAGGGCATTCTCCATACTTTCAATGGTTCCCTCGCATCCACAGTCCAAAAAATTGGATCGGGTTTTTTCAATGCCATTCAATGCCTTGTACGCATGGTATTTGGCCATTTCCATGTCTTTGGAAACAACGGCATCCTGTATTTTACTTTTGATGTATTCAAGGTTGGAATTGGCATATTCACAAGCATTTATGCCTCTAAATGAAACCATTAAGCATAGGCCAAGTATACCTATGACAAAGACT
>JAUICT010000059.1 GCA_030429325.1 Bacteroidia bacterium | reverse complement strand
CCAGAGTTTGTAGAGCGGATAGTCCCCGAGACGTTTAAACCAGTGGCCGTTCTCACATTGACACTGTACTGTCTGCTTCCTATACTTACCATTACACTATTTAGGTATAGAAAACAATATGTAGGCCCCTATAATGTTGAAAGCTACAATGAGCAATTCGATATTTGGGAATAGCTTCTGTTTTACAACCCCCTAATGTAACTTCCGTAAAGATCTTTGAATTGATACCCTTGGGTAAAACGGTGCTTGCTCAATTTTTTATGGGCCACCAAACCCCAGAGTAGCAATTCTTTCATAAAATAGGAGTCTTCTTTTGAAATATCGAGTTGATATTCTTTTAAAAGAGCCCTCAACGGAGCTACTGAATCTAATTTGGACCTATATTCCTCATCAGAATCCTCATCCATAAGATCAAACCCTTCACCTTCAAAGAACCAATGGATAAGCTCATCGTATTCCGTTTCGGCATCTTTACGCTGTAGCTTGTCAATCTTGGGAAAGTAATTGGGAAAAATGGATTTTATGGCTTCTTCAACCAAGGTTTCGGCTACAAAACCGGCCCCTTCCTGTTCCCCTTCATAAACCAGTTCTATTTTTCCTGTGATGGAAGGGATCACGCCCATAAAATCACTTAGACGAACGGTAGTCTTTTCATCTTCAGATTTAATGGCCCTTCGCTCTGCAGTACTCAATAAGTTTTCAAAAGCGGTAATGCTCATACGGGCACTTACCCCACTTTTGGCATCCACGTATTCGCTGTTTCTAGCCTCAAAGCTGATTTGCTCCAATACTTCCATGGCTATATCGGGTACATATATTCCTTCGGATTGTCGCTCATCCAACTTAGCCTCTTGCTGGGTGATTTTTTTGGCAATGGAAATTGTTTCAGGATAATGGGTCAAAATCTGGGACCCTATCCGATCTTTCAATGGGGTGACAATACTACCTCTATTGGTATAGTCTTCCGGATTGGCGGTAAAAACAAATTGCAGATCCAACGGAAGGCGAAGCTTAAATCCCCTGATTTGTATATCCCCTTCTTGAAGAATATTGAATAGTGCCACTTGAATCCTTGCTTGTAGATCGGGCAGCTCATTGATGACAAAAATACATCGATTGGCCCTTGGGATCATGCCAAAATGAATTACCCGGTCATCCGCATAGGAAAGTTTGAGGTTGGCCGCCTTTATGGGGTCCACATCGCCAATGAGGTCTGCAACGGTAACATCTGGCGTGGCCAATTTCTCATAGAAACGTTCATTCCGATGTATCCATTCGACCGGGGTTTTATCTCCTTTTTCCTTGATCAGCTCCGTAGCATATCTGGAAATGGGCTGCAAGGGATCGTCATGTACTTCGGAACCGGCCACAACGGGCATCCACTCGTCCAAAAGCTGCACCATCAATCGGGCCAAGCGGGTTTTGGCCTGTCCGCGCAACCCCAATAGATTGATGTTGTGCCGTGACAATATGGCCCGTTCCAACTCGGGAATCACGGAATTTTCATAGCCCCACACCCCTTGAAAGGTTTCCTCACCGCTGGCAATTTTTCCCAACAGGTTGGTACGAAGCTCATCTTTGATACTCTTACTTTGATATCCTACAGTTTTCAACTCCCCGAGGGTCTTTATTTTGGTATGATCTAATTTCATATAAAGCTTTATCCTTTAATTCGTCTTTTTCGGTTTTGTTCATAATCCTCAAAAATCATCTCGCCCAGACCTTTTAGACCTGTGTAAAAAGCCTTGCCCTTGTTGGCTTGGGTAAACTCCCTCACAAACTGCATCAAATACGGGTCCTCGGCAATCATGAAGGTGGTGATGGGGATGTGGAGTTTCCGGGCCTGTTGGGCCATTGCATAGCATTTTTCCACGATGTACTCATCCAAGCCTACACTGTTTTTATAATAGTCACCGTTGGGCAGTCGTAAACACGACGGTTTTCCGTCCGTGATCATGAAAATCTGTTTGTTGGTATTCCGTTTTCTTCGGAGCATGTCCATGGCCAATTGCAGACCTGCCACGGTATTCGTGTGGTAAGGCCCTACCTTTAGGTAGGGAAGATCTTTGATGGGAATGGGCCACGCATCGTTTCCAAAGACCAAAATATCCAAGGTGTCTTTTGGATATCGGGTAGTAATCAATTCCGCCAAGGCCATCGCCACTTTTTTGGCCGGGGTAATGCGGTCTTCACCGTAGAGAATCATGCTATGGCTGATATCGATCATCAAGACCGTGCTCATTTGGGCCTTGTGTTGAGTGTCTTCCACCACAAGGTCATCCTCATTCAATGAGAAACTGTCCAGTCCATGGTTTACTTGGGCATTTTTAAGACTTTCGGTCATGGAAATATGTTCCAGGGCATCCCCAAAGCGATATTCCCGAAACTCTCCTGTGTGTTCATCTCCCCTCCCCGACTTTCCGGTTCTATGGTTCCCTGCTCCACTGCGTTTGAGCTTCCCAAAGATTTGATCTAAGGCACGTTGACGCAATACGCGCTCCAGTTTAGCCGTGATGGACAAATTTCCACCACCATTCTCTTCACCATTTTGATCATCACCGCCATCCTTGGCATTGTCAGGGTCAATTTCCTCGCGGAGGTACCCTTTTGCTTTGAGGTCCTCTATAAAATCATCAATGGTATAATCGTCATCGGTAAGTTCGTATTCCTTGTCCAGCTCCCTGAGCCAGTCCAAAGCCTCCTCCACATCACCTGAAGTATGTGTAATAAGTTCCTGAAAAATCTCAAAGAGTTTTTCGAACGGGGTTTGGTCCGGCGCTTCGTAAGTGGTAAAACGAAACCCTTTTCTTGTATTCATAGCCATTACATAAAATTAACGCATTTTGATCTAATGGCTCAGCGTTTAAAGAAAACTTAACGCTAGGGTTTATTTGTGTCGCTTTTGAAGGGTCTGAACAATATCCTCTAAGGTATGCCCCTTGGCCTGAAGCAGAATCAAATAGTGGAAAAGTAAATCGGCACTTTCGTTCAAAAACAACTCTTCATCATTATCCTTGGCTTCAATCACGGTTTCAACGGCTTCCTCCCCCACTTTTTGGGCAATCTTGTTGATGCCTTTTCGGAATAGGGATGCCACGTAGCTGTCCGGGTTTTCCTGATCGTTCTTTCTGGAGGTGATGATTTGCTCCAAGGTAGATAGAAAACCATAGGTTTGGGTGTTTTCCTCAGCCCAGCAGGTATCGGTTCCCTTGTGGCAAGTGGGCCCTACCGGATTGACAGATACCAATAAGGTATCGTTGTCACAATCACTTTTTATATCGACCAGTTCCAAGAAATTACCGCTTTCCTCCCCCTTGGTCCATAAACGTTGCTTGCTACGGCTGAAAAAGGTCACCTTTTGGGTCTTTTGGGTGGTGTCAAAAGCCTCTTGGTCCATGTAGCCCAGCATGAGGACATTCTTGGTGTTTGCGTCTTGGATGATAGCGGGTATCAACCCGTCCGGGTTTTTGTTGAAATCTATTTTCATATCCTAAATTCTTACAGGAATTCCTTCTTCCTTCAATTCGTTCTTTAAATCCTTTATTTCAATCTCCTTAAAATGAAAAACACTGGCAGCCAAGGCGGCATCTGCTTTCCCTTCTTTAAACGTATCCGCAAAATGTGGAATGCTCCCAGCACCGCCTGAGGCAATGATGGGGATATTCACCAACTTGGATAATTTGGCCAGCGCCTCATTGGCAAAACCATTTTTGGTGCCGTCATGGTCCATGGAGGTAAACAGGATTTCCCCGGCCCCACGTTGTTCCACTTCCTTGGCCCATTCAAAAAGGTCCATTTCCGTGGGAACCTTACCACCAACCAAGTGTACTTTCCACTGTTCATCAATTTGCTTGGCATCAATGGCGACAACAATACACTGGGAACCGAACTTGGCCACTAACTCATTGATCAGCTCTGGTCGTTTCACGGCGGAAGAATTGATGGAAACCTTATCCGCGCCATTTTTCAGAAGGATGTCCACGTCTTCAACAGATGAGATACCTCCACCCACGGTAAAGGGAATGTTGATGGTTTCGGCAACGTGGTACACCAGCTCGGCCAAGGTTTTTCGTTTTTCCTCGGTGGCCGAAATGTCCAAGAATACCAACTCATCAGCTCCTTCTTGGGCATAGATAGCCGCCAGTTCCACGGGGTCCCCTGCATCACGCAAGTCCACAAAATTGACGCCTTTTACGGTTCTTCCGTCCTTGATGTCCAAGCAGGGTATGATTCGTTTTGTTAGCATACTGTTTTAGGAATTTTTGATTGGTGCGTATTATCCATTTTGAAGAATATAAGCTTCCAATTGCTTTAAACTGATTCTATTTTCGTAAATAGCTTTACCTATTATGGTACCCTCACAGCCCATTTCGGCAAGTTTGGGCAGTTCGTCAAAAGTTGAGATACCCCCACTGGCAATAAGGTTGATGCCGATTACCTCTTTGTCTTCCACACCGCTTCCCGTAACCATGGTTTCATGTTTCATGGTCTTGGAGATGATTTTTTTATAGAGTTTGAAAGAAGGCCCTTCCAGCATGCCGTCCTTGCCAATGTCTGTACAAATCACATATTTGATTCCCTGCTTTTGATAGGACTGGATAAAGGGAACCAATTCTTGATCGGATTCTTCCTGCCAGCCCGAAACCGCTACTTTTTCATCTTGGGCATCGGCGCCAAGAATGATCTTGTTGGGGCCATAATTCTCCAGCCAACTCAAAAAAATATCAGCATTCTTAACGGCAATGCTCCCACCCGTTATCTGATCGGCACCACTTTCAAAAGCGATGTGAAGGTCTTCATCGGTCTTTAGGCCACCCCCAAAGTCAATCTTTAAATTGGTTTTGGAAGCGATGTTTTCCAATACTTTATGATTGACGATATGCTTGGATTTGGCCCCATCCAAATCAACCAAGTGGAGATATTGAATCCCATGGGCCTCAAATTCCTTGGCCACTTCCACCGGGTCTTCATTATAAATTTTCTTGGTGTTGTAATCCCCTTTGGAAAGGCGAACACATTTCCCTTCAATAATATCTATAGCTGGAATCAGTCTCATTCGTAATCGTATTTAGCATTGTCCTTGGCCATCCACATGGTAGAGTCCCCTATTTTTTTAAATCCCAATGGCTCATAAAGTCCGTGGGCGTCCATAGTCTTCAATCCAACAGTGTGGACCGTTTTGATATCTGGGTGTTCCAAAATCGTAGCCACCAATTTTTTGCCCAACCCTTTTCCTTTATGTGGTTCAAAAATGATGACATCCATAAGGTAGGCAAAAACCACTTTATCCGTCAATACACGGGCAAAACCCACTTGCTCACCCTCGTTGGAGTACACCCCAAAACACAGGCAAGTATCAATAGTCTTTTGGGTCATTTCCGGGGTTCTATATCCTCCCCAATAGGTGGATTTTACCTCTTGGTGGATTCTGGGAACATCCAATTTATCCTTGTCGGATGAGATATAGTACTCCATGATCAAATCACCGTTAAAAAGTTTTCTAAAATGGTACTGCCCACCTCGCTGCTTTTTTCCGGGTGGAATTGAACCCCATAAAAATTGTCTTTTTGCAAGGCAGCGCTGTAGGGCAATGCATAATCGGATTGTGCAATGGTGTCCTCACCTTTTGGGGAATAAAAACTGTGCACCAAATAGATGTAGGAATTCTCAGGGATTCCCTTGAACAAATCCGATTGGAGTTCCGTAATCTGGTTCCAACCAATTTGGGGAACTTTTACGGTATTGGGAAACTTAACCACATCCAGGTCAAAAATACCCAAGCCTTTTGTATTGCCCTCTTCTGATGACTTGCACATGAGTTGCATACCAAGACATATGCCCAAAACAGGTTGCTTCAGGGTTGGAATGAGCTTATCCAAACCAGTATCCCGAAGCTTTGCCATGGCTGAACTGGCCTCCCCCACACCGGGAAAAATAACCTTGTCCGCTTGCCGGATTTCTTCGGCATCGTGGCTCAAAACTGCCTCAAACCCCAAGCGCTGTATGGCAAACTTGATGCTCTGGATATTTCCCGCGCCGTAATCGATTATCACCAACTTCATCTACATTAATTTTTATTGTCATTAGGATCGTAGTGGGAAACCTAGATTTCTCAGTCGCAAACTCCTTCGAAATGACCTAGTTTATAATAAGCCCTTGGTTGAGGGCAATACCATTTTCTCAGCATCCCGCTTCACGGCCATTTTAATGGACTTGGCAAAAGCTTTAAAAATGGCCTCTATTTTGTGATGCTCATTGTCCCCTTCGGCTTTAACGTTCAAATTGGCCTTGGCTCCATCTGTAAAGGATTTAAAGAAATGCAGGAACATTTCGGTAGGCATGTCCCCCACTTTTTCCCTTTTGAACTCGGCATCCCACACTAGCCAATTTCTTCCACCAAAATCTATGGCCACTTGGGCCAGACAATCATCCATGGGCAAACAAAAACCGTAGCGTTCTATGCCCAACTTATTGCCCAATGCTTTTGAAAACACTTCGCCTAAAGCAATGGCCGTATCCTCAATGGTATGGTGCTCATCCACTTCCAGATCGCCATCTACCTTGATGTCCAAATCCATTTGTCCATGACGGGCCAATTGGTCCAACATATGGTCAAAGAAGGCCAACCCGGTTTGGATGTCACTTTTTCCAGTCCCATCCAAGTTCAATTTGATTTGAATATCCGTTTCGTTGGTCTTTCTTGAAATTTCACCAATACGGTTTTCGAGCTTTAAAAACTCATAGATTTTTTCCCAGTCGTTGCTCTCCAAGGCGATATACTCGTCCAATTCCTCCCGCTTCACGGTAATCTCCCCTGTTCCCAAATGGGTGTTGTCATTGATGAAGATGCCCTTCGCACCCAAATTTTTCGCCAATTCCACATCGGTCAAACGGTCTCCGATCACAAAGGAATTTTCCAAATCATAGGCATCGGAAAAATAGGAAGTCAACATCCCTGTTCCCGGTTTTCTAGTGTTGGCATTGTCCTTGGGAAAGGTTCTATCAATAAATACTTGGTCGAAAACCACTCCTTCATTCTCAAAAGATTTTAGGATAAAATTGTGCACCGGCCAAAAGGTGTCTTCTGGAAAAATATCAGTACCCAAACCATCTTGGTTGGTAATCATGACCAATTCATAATCCAGTTCTTTGGCAATCTTTCCCAAAAACGTAAAGGCCTTGGGATAAAAAATCATTTTTTCAAATGCATCAATCTGTTCGTCGGCCGTTTCCTTTATAATGGTTCCATCACGATCAATAAATAATACTTTCTTGCCCATTATGGTAGTTGTTTTAATATGGCTATCAGTGTTTTGTTCTCTTCGGGGGTCCCAACGGTAAACCGAAGGGTATTTTCACATAAAGGTTGGGTACTTCTATTGCGTATCACCACTTTTTGCTCCAATAGTTGTTGATATCGTTTATCAGCGTCATCCACCTTGGCCAACACAAAATTAGCATCCGTGGGATAGATTTCCTGCACAAAATCCAATGTCTTTAAAGCTTCTATCAATGAAGTTCGTTCTCTTAGGATCTTTTCAACTTCAGCGGTAACTGCATCTTGATTCAACAGACGCTGCAAGGCTTGCTGTTGTGTAAGCTGATTGACATTATAGGGTGGTTTGATCTTGTTCAAGATAGCAATGATTTCTTCCGAGGCATAACAAATCCCCAGTCGAATACCCGCCAAACCATAGGCTTTGGAAAGGGTTTGGGTCACTATCAAATTGGGATAATCCGCTAATTTGCCCACCCAACTCTCTTCTTCTGAAAAATCAATGTAGGCTTCATCGATTACCACCAGTCCTGGAAAAGATTCCAATAACTGTTGTACTTTATCCACCGCAAAAGTATTTCCCGTAGGGTTGTTTGGGGAACAAATGAACAATAGCTTGGTGTTCACATCCACCACTTTCAGGATTTCAGGGACATTGGGTTCAAAATCCGGTGTCAACAGTACCTCTCGGTTCTCCACCGCATTGATACCTGCCAGAACCTTGTACATGCCATACGTGGGTGGCAAGGTGATGATGTTGTCTCGATTGGGTTCACAAAATGCCCTATAGATAAGATCCAAGACTTCATCACTGCCGTTTCCCAGAAGCATGTTGCTCTCGGAAACTCCTTTTTGTTCAGCCAAGAGTGATTTTAGGCTTCGTTGGTAGGGATCAGGGTAGCGATTGACGCCGTTCTCAAACGGATTCTCATTGGCATCCAAGAAAATCATTTCAGAACCGTCAGAAACGTATTCGTCCCGAGCGGAAGAATAGGGTTTCAATTGGTCCACAGATTCCCTGACCATATTTTTTATGTTGAAAGCAGCTCTCATTGTAAACTTTTTAATCTTAGGGTCACTGCATTTTTGTGTGCTTGAAGGCCTTCCGCTTCGGCCATGAGTTCTATGGCACTTCCAATTCTTTCTATGCCTTCTTCGGATATTTTTTGAAAGGTCATGCTCTTCATAAAACTATCCAGGTTTACTCCGCTGTACTGCTTGGCGTACCCATTGGTGGGCAGGGTGTGATTGGTCCCTGAAGCATAATCCCCAGCACTTTCCGGGGTATAGTTTCCAATAAATACTGAACCTGCATTTTGCATACCATCAAGGTAAAATCCTTCGTTTTCCACACAGACAATAAAGTGCTCGGGGCCATATTCATTGATCAAATCCAAGGCTTCTTGGTCGTTTTTCATCCGAATCAATTTGCTGTTGGCAATGGCCTTTTCAGCTATGGAAACTCTAGGCAACACTTTTAGCTGAGTCTCGATTTCCTCCTCTACAGCATTGATTAACTTCTCAGAAGTTGATACCAAAATCACTTGACTATCGGCACCATGCTCGGCCTGACTCAACAAATCAGAGGCCACAAAAGCTGGATTGGCCATATCATCTGCCACCACCAAAAGTTCACTTGGTCCGGCAGGCATATCAATGGCAACCCCATACTTGGTGGCCAATTGCTTGGCC
>JAUICT010000058.1 GCA_030429325.1 Bacteroidia bacterium | reverse complement strand
GTATGGCCACCTTGCGAAAGGCCAAACTCTTTAGGGAACAGGCCAAGGCAGATCAGGATATTATGGTCAATGAGGTACTCTATCATGCGTCAGCTGCTTATTTTGATTGGTTGAAGGCATATCGGGATGCATTGGTTTTCAAGGATTTTTTGGGCAACGCCCAAACCCGGTTTCAAGGCGTTCGCCAAAGTGCCTTGGCTGGCGATGTGGCCATGATAGATACTGTGGAGGCCAAAATAGCGGTAAGAAACCGTGCTTTGGGATATGAGCAGAGTAAGGTGGAGTTATTGAAAAAATCCCTAGAACTCTCTAATTTTTTATGGATAAACGATGTTCCTGTGGAATTACAATCCGAAGTGGGACCAGACTTGGAAACCGCAGGCCAGATAGATGATGTATTGGAGATTTTGGGCAAACCCTTGGACAGTTTCAGTATGGAAAACCATCCCAAGCTACGTTCCTTGGAATATAAAATAGAACAGCTTTTAGTGGATAAACGGCTAAAAGCCAACAAACTGCTCCCCAAACTGGATGTAGAGTATAATTTCATTACTGAAACACCGGATAGGATAAACCCCCTTCTCGTGGATAACTTTAAAGGCGGCGTTACGTTTCAGTTCCCACTTTTTTTAAGAAAAGAAAGAGGTGATTTAAAATTAGCCAAATTTAAACTTATGGATGCCGAGTTTGAGCGGGACAATGCACAGGTGTCACTACAAAACAAGGTAATTGCCATTTATGGGGAATTGGAATCCTATGAAGTCCAAAACCAATTGATTGCCGATATCGTAACGGACTACACTGCATTGCTGAAGGCCGAGGAGCGCAAGTTCAGTTTTGGGGAAAGTTCACTTTTCTTGATCAACTCAAGGGAAAGTAAACTCATCGACACCTATTTAAAACGGAATGAAATGGAGAATAAATTTTTCCATACCAAGGCAAAATTGTTTAGGAACTTGGCCATCAATCCTAAAATGTTATAACCTATCCAAAAGCCTACCATATTCCAAAAAAAGATAATTTGCATTAGCTGTTTTCAGGTGATGAAGCAATACCTTTGTTGAGCACGTTTTTTTTGAATGATCGTAAATGAACTTGACCATTGAGAACATATTGTTGGTAGGCTCCCTGTTGCTTCTATTGAGCGTATTTGCAGGGAAAACTTCCTATAAGTTTGGCGTCCCTACCTTGTTGCTCTTTTTGGCGGTAGGAATGTTGGCCGGCTCGGATGGGATTGGGGGAATTCATTTTGATGACCCCAAGATTGCCCAGTTCATAGGTATTGTATCGCTCAACTTTATTCTGTTCTCTGGTGGACTGGATACCAATTGGAAAGCCGTAAAACCCATACTCAAGGAAGGAGTGACCCTATCTACCTTGGGAGTTTTATTGACCGCACTGACCTTGGGACTGTTCGTATGGTACATTACGGATTTTACATTTTATGAAAGTATGTTGTTGGGTTCCATTGTGTCCTCCACCGATGCGGCTGCGGTATTCTCCATCTTAAGATCCAAAAGCTTGGCATTAAAGGCAAACTTACGACCCACATTGGAATTGGAAAGCGGAAGTAACGACCCAATGGCCTATGTGCTTACCATCGCTTTTTTGACCTTGGTGGTCAACCAAGATCAGAGTTTTATGTCGATTGTTCCCATGTTTTTCCAACAAATGGTTTTGGGTGGACTTAGTGGTTTTGCCTTTGGAAAGCTCAGTAAGTTCACTATCAATAAAATCAAACTGGATTTTGAAGGACTTTATCCTGTTTTGGTCATTGCTTTGATGTTTACCACTTTTTCGGCTACGGATTTTGTGGGCGGAAATGGGTTTTTGGCTATTTATATATGTGCCGTGTACTTGGGTAACCAAGATTTGATCCACAAAAAAACCATCTTAAAAATGTACGATGGTTTGGCGTGGTTAATGGAAATTGTACTCTTCTTGACTTTGGGGCTGCTTGTTTTCCCAAAACAGGTGATTCCTTTTATGGGCTTAGGTCTGCTCATTTCACTTTTCTTGATCATGGTAGCTCGCCCTGTGGGTGTTTTCTTGAGCCTTTTACCATACAAGATGAAGCTCAGAAGACGGTTCTATATTTCATGGGTAGGTCTTAGGGGGGCAGTACCTATTGTTTTTGCAACCTATCCATTGCTGGCCGGAATAGATAAGGCCAATATGATGTTCAATATTGTATTCTTTATTTCGGTCACTTCAATACTAATTCAAGGAACCACGCTTTCCATTGTGGCAAAATGGTTGCATGTGGCATTGCCGGAAAAAGTTAAAAAAGCCAGCCCAACCGATTTATTGATGGCGGAAAACCCAAAAGCTGAAATGAAAGAGATTTTGGTGTCCCCGAATTGCTTCGCTGCAGATAAAAAAATAGTGGAGCTGGGTTTTCCCAAGAACGCTATTATTGCCATGATCAAAAGGGATGATGGATACGTTACCCCACACGGGTCAACGGTAATAGAGGCTTGGGACAAATTGGTTGTCCTGGCCGATAGACCTGAAATTTTTAATGAGGTGGACAAAACCTTAAAAGGGGGGCAAGAACACACCTAATTTTTTAATAACATGGAATAATGTGGCAATTACCCAGAAAAAAGTAGCTTGCCATTTCAGTAGAGACCGCAAAACAATAGAACAGATAACCAAACCATGAAAAAGTACATTAGCCTTGTCTTTATATTGGGAGTCCTTTACGGGATTCAAGCACAAACTATAGATGTGATGACTTATAACATCCGCTACGATAATCCTAATGACAACCCTAACCACTGGGACAATCGAAAAGATTTTCTCATTTCCCAATTGAATTTCTATGCCCCGGAGGTTTTTGGGGTACAAGAGGGGCTTATCAATCAACTTAAGGATATGGACAATGGTCTTGAAGATTACACCTATTTTGGAATAGGGCGTGACCATGGTGACGAAAGAGGGGAGTTTACCGCCATTTTTTACAGTAAGGGGAATATTGAATTGCTCAAAGAAGGCACATTTTGGTTGTCCACTACACCGGAAGTCCCTTCCAAGGATTGGGATGCCGCCTTGCCCAGAATTTGTACTTACGGGCTTTTTAAAGATAAAAAGAGCGGAGTTCGTTTTTTTGTGTTCAACACCCATTTTGACCATGTAGGTGTGCAGGCACGCGAAGAAAGTGCCAAACTCATCTTACAAAAGATAAAAGAGTTGAATCCTGATAATCATCCAACAGTGTTGATGGGCGATTTTAATCTGGAAAGTACTAGCAAAGGTATCCAACTGATTGTTCAGCAGATGAAGGACACTCATGTTGAGGCAGGTTCCAATGCCTTTGGACCCAAAGGAACCTTCAATGGATTTGATTTTACCAAACCTGTGGACAAAAGAATCGATTACATTTTTGTTTCCAATGGGTTTAAAGTCCTTAAGAGTGCTATCCTAAGCGATTCAAAAGACCTTAGGTATCCATCCGACCACTTACCAGTATTTACCCGATTGGAGTTTAATAATGAATAGATTGGTATTTAGGGAAGTATAGGTATGCTAATCAATAGGATTTGCGGCCAGTCCGTTTAAATCCCATACAATTTTACCGTCTTTTACGGTGAGTTCTGCCTCCAATTTTTGGTCACCCTTGAGCAAATTGTTACGGGCATCGATATAGCCAAATGAACCCTTTCTAAGTCGAAGTATAGCAATATCGGCCACAGCACCCACACCCAAATGGCCCAAGTCATTACGCCCCATGGCTTTGGCAGGGTACCAAGAACCACGTTTGAACACTTCCTTCAAGGGAATACCCATATTCAGGAATTTAGACATGACGTTGAGGAAATCCTTCATACCGGCATTCATGCTAAACCTATGTAAGTCCGTACCAAATGAATTGGGCCAAAACCCCTGTTCAATGGCTGGAATACCTTGATCAAACCAAAAGCCGGCACCTCCATGTCCCACATCAAAGAGAATACCACGTTCCTTGGCTTCCATTACCACAGGCAAAACGGTACCATTTTGATCTACAATGGGCTTACGTTCCGAGATGTTTTCAAAAGTATGGGTGATGATATCCCCGGGCCGCATATGGGCCAACTGTTCTTCCAAGGTGTATTCGGGCAGATGGCATTCCACAAAAATAGGTCGATTGGTTTTTTCCCCAGCTTCAATAGTGCGATTGAATGGTGTCCAATCCTTACCCGTGTAGTGTCCAATTTTAATACCCACAATGTGGTTAGGATATTGGTTGATCATTTCCACGGTTTTGGGCACATTCATTTCACTGATGTCATTTTCAAGCTCATCCCCGGTCATCCCATAGCCAGAAATATTGATAAACGCCAAGATGCGGGTTTTAGAATGGTCTATGACCTGTTCTTTGAATTGGGGGAAATTTCGCCAACCAGAGGTTCCGGCATCCACAACCGTGGTGACCCCTGCTTTAAAACTGAAATCGTCAGGGGATAGACTGTAGATTCCATTGGCAAATTTTTTCGACTCAGGGCCAACAAAAACGTGGGTGTGCGTATCAATCAAGCCTGGTACCACATACAATCCTGTTGCATCCACGACCACTTTGGCCGTCTCATTGGAAATATTTTGGGAAACTTCCGCGATTCGCCCGTTTAAAATAGAAACATCAGCAATAGTGTCCACTTGGTTTTTTGGGTCGAACACATGACCATTTTTGAGGAGTAAATCTATCTCTTGGGCATAGATGCCAGAGCTGAGAAGAGCTGTGAATAGTGCAATTAATACATTGTAATGGACTTTTTGCATATACTATTTATTGTTGAACTCCGTTCCAGCCAATCCGTTCAGGTCCCAAACGACTTTTCCGGCTCTAAGAGTGAGTTGGGTCTCCAGTTTCTTTTTTCCTTTGAGGGTGTTTCTGCGCACATCCAAAAAGCCAAAATCTCCTTCACGTAGGCTGAATACGGCGATATCCGCTTCGGCCCCAACATCCAAATGCCCCAAGTCCGTCCTTCCAATGACCTGGGCAGGTGCCCAAGTGGCTCTGGCAATAACATCTTCCAAAGAGAATCCCATGGCCATAAATTTGGAAAGAACATTGCTGAGGTCCTTCATCCCGGCATTCATACTTTGGGTATGTAGGTCGGTACTGATCACATTGGCCTTAAACCCTTGTTGGAATGCAGGTACAGCCTGACGCCAAGAAAATGCACCACCTCCGTGGCCTACATCAAAGATAATACCTCTTTCCTGCGCTTTAAAGACAAATGGTTTTACCTCATTATTTTCATCCACAATGGTTTCGCGTTGTTTAGGCCCATACGAATAGGTGTGGGTAAAGATATCCCCGGGACGGAGATGCTCCATGAACAGTGATTCTATGGAATTGGGAGGGTCATGTTCGCCAAAATCCACCATTACCGGAACGTTGGCTTTTTTACCAGCTTCAACCGCCAAATCCACCTGGTCGAAACCACCCCAATAGTGGGCAGCTTTTATGCCAACCAAAATTTCTGGATAGAGTTTTGTGATGGAGTAAGCCGTCATCTCAGGGTTCATGTCGTCTAAATTTTGCTCATCGAACCTGCTTTTCATGCCGTGGCCCACAATATTGAGAAGCGCCAACACCCTTGTTTTGGCTTTATCTATGGTTTGTTCTTTGAACAAAGGAAAATTTCTCCAACCAGATGAACCGGCATCAACAACCGTGGTTACCCCGGACCTGAAGGTAAACCCATCGGGCATTACACTGGTCTGCGCATTGGCAATATAATCAGCAAGTTGGTTGCCCATGAATACATGGACGTGCATGTCTATAAGACCTGGCGTTACAAAATATCCAGAAACGTCTATGGATTTGTCTGCTTTCTTTTCTGAAATGTTCTTGGAAACGCTTTTAATCTTTCCATCTTTAATACCAATATCCATTGGGGTATTAATTTGATTTTTTGCGTCAATCATATGTCCCCCTTTAAGTAGTAGGTCGTACTCCTGTGCTTGAAGATTTATTGTAATTATCCAGAAAAAGCATAAAAGAAAAAGGCGTAATGGGTTTGGGCGGTTGTGGTTTTTCATTTTGTGGTGGTTTGGCGTCCAGAGTTGTTGATCCTTCTTTTTCAAAGAGGCTTTCAAATCCAGATTTATAATGTTTGTGATTTTATTGTCTTCATTATTAGTACACATAAGCCACCAATTACCCTATACCGTTCAGTTTTGTCATCATGGGATTGGATTGTGACAACACCGTACAAAATTTTATTAAATGTTGAAAATATGAGCTTTATCTTTAAGCAGCATAACTAACACAAACTAAATTGAGGACAACTAAGATTATTGGTTTTACCTTGTATCTGTTGTTGGATATAGGGTGTACGGAAAACATCAATACGGAACGAACATGGAGCATTTACAAAGCGGATAAGCATAGCAGCAGTTTTTCTCCGTTAAAGCAAATAAGCAAGGAAAACGTTGCCAAACTACAGCCTGCATGGACCTTTAGGCCCAACGATGCCCGGGAAGGCACCAGATTTTCTAGAAATGAATCCAACCCAATCGTAGTGGATGGGGTTATGTACACTACCTCGGCAAGGCACAGATTATATGCGCTGGAAGCAAGTACTGGAAGGTTAATTTGGTCCTTTGACCCGTTCAATGGGGGAACCGGGGGAGGAGTTAGTAGGGGAGTGACCTATTGGGAGGATGGCGATGATAAAAGGATATTGTTTACGGCCGGTGATGAACTTTTTGCGGTGGAAGCCCTTACCGGGAAACCTATACTTTCCTTTGGCGTAAGCGGTAGGGCAAGCATGAATGTAGGGCTTAGGGGAAACCCCGACGCCATTTCGGTTATCCCAACATCCCCCGGGATTGTTTATAATGATTTGTTGATCATGGGGACCGAAGTTTCCGAACTTTATGGGGCCGAACCGGGATATATTAGGGCATATGATATTAGGACAGGAGAGCTTAAATGGAAGTTTCATACCATTCCCAAACCCGGGGAAGTTGGTTATGATACATGGCCTAAAGATGCTTGGAAATATGCGGGAGGAGCTAACAATTGGGCAGGAATGAGTATAGACGAAGAGCGGGGAATGGTATTTGTCTCATTGGGTTCCCCCACTTATGATTATTATGGTGCCGATAGAGAAGGTATGAACCTGTTCGGAAACTGTGTTGTGGCCCTTGATGCGGGAACGGGCAAATATATATGGCACTTCCAGACCGTGCATCACGATTTATGGGATTACGATTTGCCAGCACCTCCTAACCTTGTGACCTTGGAACGGGATGGAAAAAAAGTGGATGCGGTTGCCCAAACATCCAAGGTAGGCTTTTTGTATGTGTTGGATAGGGAAACCGGGGAGCCTTTGTTCCCTGTGGAAGAAAGACCAGTACCTGCATCCAATACCCCCGGGGAACATGCTTGGCCTACACAACCCTTCCCTCTTAAACCAGCTCCGTATGCTAGACAATCCATCACTGTGGATGATTTGAGCTTTTACTCCCAAGAATCCCATGACTCCTTGTTGAAAGCGTTTAATTCGTATCGTTATGAAGGGTTGTTTACACCTCCTGATACCATTGGAACATTTATGTTCCCGGGAAGCAGGGGAGGCTCTAGTTGGGGTGGAGGTGCTTATGACCCCAATACAGGGATATTGTATGTGAAATCGAATGACTCTCCCGAGATCAGTTTGCTGAAAAAAGTCAACAACAATAAAAACCAAGGAGGGAATACCTCTTTGTATGAGCAAGGAGAACAATTTTATAAAAACTTTTGTGCAAGCTGTCATGGTGTGGATAAGAATGGTCAGGAACCAGATTATCCATCACTTTTGGGATTGGAAGCCCAGATGGATGGGAAGGAAATCTTGAAGAAAATAGCGGATGGTGTAGGAAAGATGCCTTCATTTTCCAGTGTGCTTCCGGGGGAAGAAGAAGCTATTTTGGCATACCTTTTCGAACAGAAATCAAAAGGGTTCAATAGAGAGGATCGTTTGTTAAAGGAAGTACAGACCAATGAACAAGCCAATACAGAAACGCAAGAGGATACATTACAAAGATATTTGAACATACGGGCCTACGGGTATTTTAGAGACAGTAAGGGTAGACCGGGAATTAAGCCGCCATGGGGCACTTTGAACGCCATCAACCTGAATACTGGGGAATATGAATGGAAAGTTCCTGTGGGAAATTATCCTGATCTACAGAAAGAAGGAATGCCCATAACTGGAACGGGAGGTTCGGCTGGCCCCATTGTGACCGCTGGTGGAATCGTTTTTTTAACAGGGACCCATGATGATAAACTCTTTGCTTATGACAAGGAAAATGGAGAACTACTTTGGGAAGTGCTGTTACCAACATCGGGGACTGCTACGCCCAGCACTTATATGAGTGGAGGCAAACAATATTTGGCCATTGCCATGGCCGGAAACGAACAAGAGCCTGGAGGATATATTATGGCCTTTGCCCTTCCTGAATAAGAACAGTTTTTTATTGAGGTTCCTTGTAAATGAGTTGGTCCAATCGGATTTCGCCCAGTTTTCTGGTCAGTTGGGCGTCTGCATAAAGTTCCATCACGGGGTCCAAAAAATGGTAGGTGAAGTTTGGACTGTAAACAAAAGGGTTGGCGGTATCAAAGTCCTTGAAAACGGACTTTACCTTCATGGTCAGTTGTAGCAGAACACTTTTATCATTGGTAAGGGCCTCTGCCTTTTCCGGACTTATTTTGAATAGCACTTCTGCATTAATGTAGTCCACTTGTTCGGTTTTGCCATAGAATTGATTCCCGTATGTTGTTTCTGGTGAAAAGGTGTTGAAGTATTCCAAAGCTGAAACCCCTAAAGGAGGTCTCTTTATGGGAAGTCGTAACCAAAAACCTCCGTGGTCAAAATCGTATTGCCCTTGAAATTTAACAGCATACACAAGCTGGAAATCATGGGTTCCATCAGCAAAAAAGTCTTCGCTCCATTTTAAGATGATATCCAAGTATTTCTCAACAAAGGACACGTATCGCTCATTTTCAGTAA
>JAUICT010000549.1 GCA_030429325.1 Bacteroidia bacterium | reverse complement strand
TCCGTACACCCCTCGGGCCAAACGAAGGCTCCTGAACTTTTCCTCGTCCACTTCACCTCCTTTGAACTGGCGAATTTTTTTCTCCAATTCAATGATGTCCTTTTCAACTATTGGGTTCTCTATTTCTGTTCTGAAGCTTTTCATTATTCTATTTTTCCTATCAATTTTATAGGATTTTGTTATAAATCCTCTATCCCTTTCCAGGGTTGCTAATTCTTATCGTAAAATCAACTGATAAAACCTACTCCCGCTGTAGTGTTGGTTCGGCTGTCAATTATGATGAACGAGCCATTGGTCCGGTGATCCTTGAACTTGTCATAAAAAATAGGCTTGTTCAATTTGAAACGTACTTTGGCAATATCGTTCATCTGCAAGGTCGTGGCATTCTCTTCTATACCGGAGTAATCTGGATGAATCTTATGTTCAATGGCATCCACTTTGGCCAACACCTTGTTTACACCGTGCTGCACAATATACTTGCCACCCGTTGTCAACTGGTCGGCATCCATCCAAGATACCGTTGCCGTCAATTGCTTGTCTATGGTAGGCAGGTCATCGGTCTTCACCAACATATCCCCACGGCTTACATTTACCTCATCTTCCAAGGTAATGGTCACGGACGAGCGTCTTGGTGCGGTCTGATATTCCTTATCATAAAAGTATATCGCCTTAATTTTGGACCTTGTCATAGAAGGCAATACCACTACTTCATCACCCACACTCAATTCACCTCCATATACCTTTCCAGCAAATCCACGGAAATCATGGAATTCCTCGGTTTTGGGTCGAATTACATACTGGACCGGGAACCTTGGGGTTCCAGTGTTGTATATATCCTGAAGGTTCAATTCCTCCAAGTGTTCCAATAGGGTTTGCCCACTGTACCAAGGGGTGTTTTCGGAATGGTTCACCACATTGTCCCCTTTGAGGGCACTCACAGGAATGAAGGTAATTTTCTGGTCCTGATAATCCCTTTTTCCCATCAATTCCTCAAAATCGGCCTTGATATCATTGAAGACATCTTCTGAAAAATCAACCAAATCCATCTTGTTGATGGCAACAATCACATCTTTGACCCTCAATAGGTTGTTGATAAAGAAGTGCCTGTTGGTCTGTTCAATGACCCCTTTTCGGGCATCAATCAAAATAATGGCTGCTTGTGACGTGGAGGCACCAGTAACCATGTTCCGGGTATATTCCACGTGGCCGGGGGTATCGGCAATGATATAACTCTTGGACTCGGTTGAAAAGTAGATGTGGGCCACATCAATGGTGATGCCCTGTTCCCTTTCGGCCACCAATCCGTCGGTTGCCAAGGAAAAATCCAGGTAATCGTAACCCTTTTGTTTGCTGGTGCGCTCTATGGCCTCCAGTTTATCCTCGGTCAAGGATTTGGTATCGTAAAGCAAGCGTCCAATCAAGGTACTTTTACCGTCATCTACACTTCCTGCTGTTGCTATTTTTAAAACTTCCATATTTTGTTGTTCGTTAACGGTTGTTTGTTAGTGGTCATCAATATTTCTAAAAACCAACATCTATAAACCATCAACTATTTTAAAAGTATCCTTGTTGTTTACGTTTTTCCATGGCGGCTTCGGAGCGTTTATCATCGATTCTCGCACCTCTTTCCGAGATTTTTGAGCTTCTGATCTCTGCGACCACCTTGTCAATGGTATCGGCATGCGATTCCACGGCAGCGGTACAGGACATATCCCCTACTGTTCTAAAACGTACCATACGCTCTTCCACTTGTTCGTCATCAGCCCTAAACACCACATCGTCCTCAGCGGACCAAATCAGTCCATCCCTTAAGAAAGTGTTTCTTTTGTGGGCAAAGTAGATGGAAGGA
>JAUICT010000057.1 GCA_030429325.1 Bacteroidia bacterium | reverse complement strand
AGGTCACCCATTAAAAAAATAGCCGCCGCATCGTCCTTTATGGAATCCAGCCAGGCCACGAACTTTTTTTCCCGGGGCAGGCTGTCCTTTCGGGTGGGCGCCCCAAGGTGGTTGTCGCTGGCGAAATAGACTTTTTTGCCTTTGGCAAGGGTAATATCCTTCATTTATTTTTTAAAACGTCGGTTGCTTCGTATTCTGTTGACTACATATACCACAATCACAAAAAGGGCAAGTAGGGGGAAAACCAAATCATTCATATCATTTTATTTTTTAAATTTTTCCAAAGCTGTTTTGGTATCTGGGGAAAGGGCCAGTTTTCCTGAAATTTCGGCACGTTCCGCCAATAAGTCGTCCCAATGCCCGGTTCCTTCCCAAAGGATGCGTTTCATTTCGGCTAAGGCGCTAGGATTATAGGTCGCCAATTTTTGAACATGGAAGTCCAACTCTTTGTCCATTTCTGAAATGGAGTCGAACACCTTGGAAAACAATCCTTTTTCCTTGGCCCAATAAGCGTTTTTCCACTCTGTGGGATTAAAACTGAGTTCGGCCAAGGCCGCCTTTCCCATTTTTCGTTCTACGGCCGGGGCGATTACAAAGGGCCCGATCCCGATGGAAATCTCCGATAATTTAATGGCGGCATCCACCGTGGCATACACATAGTCGCATGCAGCGGCCAATCCTACCCCTCCGCCAACCGTTTTTCCTTGTACCCTTCCAATGATGGGTTTGGGACATTTGCGCATGGCATTGATCACGTTGGCAAAGCCACTGAAAAAAGCCTTACCCTCATCCAAATTGGAAATGGCCACCAGTTCGTCAAAGGAAGCACCGGCACAGAAAGCGCGGTCCCCTTCCGATTTAAGGACAATCAACGAAACCGAATCATTCCCGGAAAGCTTGTCAAACTCCTTGGTCAGTCGTTCTAAAAGTTCAGAAACAAAGGAATTACTGGCAGGATGGCCAAATTCTACCGTTGCAACACCGTTGTCAATCTTGGTATATAAACTTCCGTTGGGTCTGTCTGTGGGCATTATCTTCAATTATCAATTATCAATTATCAATTATCAATTATCAATTATCAATTATCAATTATCAATTATCAATTATCAGTTATCAGTTGTTTGTGTTTGAACTTGAACTTGAACTTGAACTTGAACTTTTCAATCACTAAATTAAACGTTTTGCACCAAGGGCCTGAACTTTTGCCTGAATTTCCAGACTAAAGCAAATCCTCTGATCATCATCCATACCACAAAGGCTATCCAAATGGCATGGAATCCCCACCCGAGGTATTTACCAAGATATAGCGCCGGAATAAAGCCCAAAAAGGTGGCCGAGAGCAGTACGTTCCGCAAATATTTCATTTCACCCAGACCTTTAAAAAGGCCATCAAAAACAAAGGCCAAAGTGTTCATGGGCAACCCTAGGATAACGATATAAAAAATACCATAAAAGGTTTCCAAGACCACGGTCTCGTTGGAAAAAAGGTGCCCAATAGGCCTGTAGAACACAAAGCCTATCAGCATAAGGACCACACTGACCGTGAGCCCATAGAAAATAATTTTCTTGGCGAGTTGCCACAAGCCATTGTAGTTCTTGGCTCCCAACAATTTACCGCCCATACTGTTTCCGGCGGCGCCATATCCATCAATAAAAAAGGCGGCAAAGAGCCAAAGGTTTATTGCAATGGTGTGCGCCCCAATGTATTTGTCGCCAAGGGAGGTGGCTTCCCTAACCGCGATAATCAATGCAGCATTCAAGGCCAAGGCCCGTACAAAAAGGTTGAGGCTCATGAAGACCAATCGGGTGAGTTCCTTGTTCAACGGCAGTACCAGTCTAAGGCTGATGTCGGTCTTTTTCAGCAAGAGGACAAACGCGATCAAGGCCATAATGGCCTGCGATATCAAACTGGCCCAAGCGGCCCCATCCAGATATAGGGCGGGGATGTAGCCGTCCACTCCATAGACCAGCAGAAAATCGAGGACAATGTTGAGTGCGGCACCGATCAAGGCAATCACCATGGGGTAAAAAGTGTTCTGCAATCCCCTAAAAATTCCAAAAATGGCAAAGGTGAACAGGGTGAGGGGAAAGCCCCAGACCCTAATGGAATAGTAAGAAATACAATACTGCAATATTTTCCCCGTGGCATTGAAAAGCCTAAAAATATCCTCAATGATAAAGACGGTCGACAAGAGCACCACGATGCTCAACAAAATGTTGAAAAAAATGGCCTGTGCGGGCAGATGTTTTACCTCTTCCAATTTTCCGGCACCCAGATATTGGGAGATGATCGCGGAAATGGAGCTTCGGGTTTGGCCCAACACCCAGATGAGCATGGACAAAAACGACCCCACGATCCCGGCCGCGGCCAAGGACTCCAATCCATCAACGGGGATATTGCCAACAATGGCCGTATCCGTTATGGAAAGTATGGGTTCCGCAATGCCCGAAATGGTAGCGGGAACCGCCAGTTGGTTAATGCTTTTAAAATTGATCTGCGTGCTCAAGACGCTGCAAGTTACAGCACTAATTCATAACAATGAAAAGGATGTCCACTTTGTTTGGGAAAGAAGATATCGCCCAGTTTTTGGTACCCCCGTTGCTCATAAAAACGCTGGTTCCGTTTGTTTTGCGAAAACGTATCCAACCGCACCGATACAAACCCCTTTGCTTTGGAATGTTCCTCCGCAAAATCCATGAGCTCTTGGGCAAAACCCTTGCCCTGACAGGCCGGGTCCACGCAAAGTCTGTGGATGTAGGTACTGTTGCCATTTGGGGTGAGCCATTCAATGGGCACATACTCCTCATCCATGAAGGTGGAAACCACAATACCCCCCACAACGGAGCCTTCGTGCTCTTTCACATAGAGCTCGTTTCGGTCAAGGTCATTGACAAAGGCAGTCTTGTTGGGATAGTGCTCGTTCCATTGAAAAATACCGTTGGACTGCATTTTCAGGGCACAGGCCTTGGTAATGGTCAGGATATGGTCAATTTCAGATATCTTTGCGTGCCGTATCATGGATTCATTTCAATTTAATTGTAAATTTAGGGTTAAATCATAACAGCCAAATAAATGAACAACATTCTTGTACCCATTGGAACATCACCGGATTCTTCACAAACCTTGCAGTATGCCGTAGACTTTGCATCGAACTTTGGTGCCAAGATCTTTGTCATGGATGTGTTCCATGTGGCCACTGGGATCGGGAGCTTGGCCAATGTTGAAGAGAAGGTTTCAAAAAGCGGCAAGGAGCATTTAAAGGAAGTCATTGATCAAGTGGACACCAAAGGTGTGGAGATCAAGATGGCCACCTACAATGGTGATATTGTGGATGGCCTGAACAGCATAAACAAGGAGTTGGGCATAGACCTGATCATTATAGCGCCACGGAGCAACGATATTATGGAGGAGCTTTACCTGGGGAACACATCGGGGAGGATCATTAAACAGACCAACATTCCCACTTTAATCGTGCCCAAGGGAACCGAGTTTAAGCCTATCAAGAAGGTTTTGACGGCCTTTGGATCGGGGATCTTGAAGCGGAGTAGCATTTTGAGCCCATTGGTTACCATAAAGAACAAATTCAGGGCAGAGGTGAGCCTATTGTTGGTAAAACGTCCCGGGTATTCCGAGGACGACCTTAAGGTGAACACCGCCCTTATGGACTTGAGCAAGCAGTTGACCATTACCGAAAATGCTACCACCTATCTGGGGGTAACGGAGCATTTTAGGAACGAACATCCGGACATGCTGTGCGTGTTCCGAAGAAAACGCGGGTTCTTTAAAAAACTGTGGGAAAAGAACACCATTAGAAAGTCCGAGTTCTTTGTACCCATCCCCGTATTGGTGCTCAGCGTTAAAAAAGACTAAGCAGGCGCACTATTTTTGATAGTTTCGGAAAAAAGTATTTCCTTTGCGCTCTCTTTGGGGGATTAGCTCAGTTGGCTAGAGCGCTTGCCTGGCAGGCAAGAGGCCACCGGTTCGAATCCGGTATTCTCCACGATCAAGCGCAAGCACCCCACCGGGGTGCTTTTTTTATGGGTTGTTTGCCACAAGATAACCTTAAGGCATCGGAGGTTGTTGTTGCTATTCTTCTTTAAAGGTCTGAGTACTAAAGTCAAACCATCTTTTGGAAATTATGTAGCCATTGGAATCAAACATGACTGTCATAATTGGCATATGATTTTCATAAAGGTCTACTTGTTTTACATGACCATCTTCATACCATTGGGTCCAAACACCTTTTTTAAAACCATATTCTTTTAGGCCTTGAAGTTTCTTTCGCCCATTAGGATGGTAAGTTTGAATGGTCTCATTTGTTGGTATCGGTTGTAGATTTCCTCTTTTTTCAAGGATTAATTCATTTTCAAAAAATCCAATAGTCTCAAGTGTGATTTGGGTTTTTTGTAGATTCAAAATTTTGTACTTGAGATGATTCCCGATTATAAGGATTGAGTCCTGCATAGAGTATGGTAGTTTGAATTGTTCTCCTAATTCAACTACATCTACAAAACCGTTTTCTTGAAAATAGAAAGTCTTAACTGTTTTGTTACTCTTAGATTCATAGCTGGACTTGTCTGACAATAACAAAGACTCGTCTATTTCTGTTTCTGAGCCCTCCCAGGTACCATATATTTTATCCACATTTAATTCCTGTCCTTGTAATTGAAAGGAAATCAATGTTAAAGAGAGAAGCAGTCTGTATTTACAACAATGCATTATCATAAATGTATCACTTTTTGTAGGAAGTGCGATTTTCGTCAACCTGAACTTGTTTCAGGTTCCCATAAAGTATTTCCGACCAAAAGCAGAAGATGCTGAAATAAATTCAGCATAACGTTTTTATCTTTTTCCAATCCCCGCAATTTTTTTCAGGCAAATGTCCTCGGGGATTATTTACCACAAGATGGAATCTTGCGGCAGCGGTTTTTTTCAATTTGTTAAATCCATTTTGAAATCAAATCGATGAATAAGGTTATCATATAGAATGTCAGAATTGTCAAAATAGAGAATTCATTAAGATGTTTTCTCCAATTTAGGCAAACCACAATGAAACAAATGATGGGCACAATCATTATAAATTGCATTTCACCATAAAATGGCCAGTTCATTATTCCATGAAGAATAGTTGTGCTCGCAAAAAGGCCAATTAGTGCACTGATCCATATGTTTTTTATTGAACAATATATTCCAAATACAAGAGAGGAAACTCCAAATCCAATAAACCCAATTGTACTTGTAAGAGGATAGTTAAAAAGTCCTAGAACATAACTCACAGAAAGACTGGCTAGAATTAATTTTAATAAGATGGGATTGGTTTTTTTATATAACAAGAGCCCTATAATGACCCCAATACCCAATATGATTTCTTGGACCATACTAATTTTAAACTTTTGGAGGTTGATTATTCAAGATTGAGAATCTTTTCCGTATGCTTATAAATGTATTCACTTTTTGTAGGAAGCAGGGCCTTCCGTCAACCTGAACTTGTTTCAGGTTCCCGTAAAGTATTTCCGACCAAAAGCAGAAGATGCTGAAATAAATTCAGCATGACGTTTTTTATTTTCCCCCAATCCCCTTAATTTTTTCCAGGCAAATGTCCTCGGGGATTATTTGCCACAAGATGGAATCTTGCAGCAGCGAGGGCTTTTACATTCCATCTTCGCGGTCAGAAAGCCAATCCTTGTATTTTGATTTTAGGTGGTCTCGTTTTTCTGAAGAGGCAACAATGATGTCAACACCACCATCATAGGGTGCTATAATACATTGTTTTGACGGGCATACAAACATTGCTCTTATTTCGTTATCAGCAATTGCTTTTAGAAGATTGTTTCTACTTTCGTTTTCCCAGTTTTCAACCTTGGCAAAAATGTCAAAGTATACCCTATCTTCATATTCCTCTGGTCTCGCTGTATGTAAGTCAATAGTCAAAACCTTTTGAAATTCACCAAAATCTGTCAGTTCTTCATGCTTGTCATTATTTATTGTGTCGGTGGAGTACAATCCAAATAATATCACAACTTCAGTTTCTTCTCCAATTAAGTCATTAATCAATTGGTTTTGACGATGAAGTATGATTTTATACTCCTCTGGGGAGTCAGCGTATCTTTTTGATTCAGGTAGACTATGAATTCTAAACCATCTATCGCGATATACCCATTTTAATTCGTGATTGATTGGAAGTGCTTCGGGATATTCTTTTTTCCAATAGTCTATAAATCCGCTCTCTGTCATTTTTTATGTATGATGCAACAAATCAGTTTGTTGAATTTTTCGACTATCCTTTTTGTTTCCATGAATATATCACTCTCACCCCTCCCCAATCTCCTTAATCTTTTCAAGGCAGATGCCCTCGGTCAATTGTTGTAGCTGCGCCACGCGGGCCGACAGATACTCCAGATCACCTTTGGTGATGCGGTACTCCTCCATTTTGTAGCGGGCATCTATATAGGCGCGCTTCAGCAGTTCAAAGAGGCGTTTTTCTTCTTCGGTCTGGGTGGGGAAGACTGCAAAACGCTTGTCGCACATTTCCACTTTTATGCCCAAGGTCTCCAGATTGTGGTCCTTGGGGCGGTAGTCCGTAAACACCAATAATATGGTGGTGTAGTAACGCTCTGTGGCTTGGTGGAGCTCAAAAGCTGCTTTATGGTAATCCTCCCTGTCAACACCATGTTGAAAATCAATCAAGAAACTATTGGCGCTTTTGAACCACTGGTCAAAATGGTCCTGGGCCTTTTGTTGGCTTTCTTGGGGGGTAAGGAGTTTGGGCGTGGCCAGTTTACACTTTTCGGAATCGTACAGTACAATGCCCTCTTTTTTAATGTCCTTAAAAAAGTAATTGCCCAGTCGCAGGGCTTGGTTCAAATGTTTTATACCGTGGAAGATGAGGTTCACGGGGGTGCACACCTTTCCGGTGACGGTAAGCTCGGCCTTTACTTTGTCCTCTATCCTGAATTTTTGTTGCAGGTCCTCATGGGTGAGCACTACGAGCAGGTCATAATCGCTCAGGTATTCGTAGGTGATGCCTTTTTCCACATAGGTGTCCTCTACCCAGTTGCCGCGGGCGTAGCTGCCAAAGAGCAGCACCATTTCCACCTCTTTAAAGGCGGAGAGCAGGGTGGTGAGGCGGCCCAGCTCATCTTGCTTGGTTTTAGGTAGATGGTTTAAAGATTTGTTCACCCATGCAAAGTAAGAAATTATTTGGTGTGTGGGTTGGGGGCTTATCTGAACAAGTTGATGTATGCATCAAACCAATACTGTTTACCCCGCTTTGCTCCTGTAATTTCTTTTAAAATACCCATTTTTTCGAGTTCATCCACCAATTTATAAGCTGATGGAAGGGAAAGTTGGGTCTGGTCAGCAACCTTCTGAACATTGATCAAGGGTTTTATATATAGTTGATTGATGACTTTTCTGGCGTTACTTGCCCTGGCACCCAAACCTTGGATTTTGGCATCCACATCTTTTTGTAGCTTCATGATGTTGTCCAAAGTGGCAATACTTCCTTTTGCTGTCTCAATAATGCCCACCAGAAAAAATTTGAACCATTGTCTAATATCATCTGCGTTCCTGACCTTCATAAGGTTGTCATAGTATAATTGTCGGTTTCGTTCAAGAAAATCCGAAAGGTAAAGAATGGGTTTCTTCAATATTCCTTGTTCCACTAGGTAAAGCGTTATTAAAAGACGGCCAACCCTTCCATTACCATCCAAAAAAGGGTGAATGGTTTCAAACTGATAATGGATAAGTGCTATTTTCAATAAATGGGGCAATCTAATTTCTGTATTATGGGAAAATTTTTCAAGATCGCCCATTAAACGGGGTACTTCTTGGTGAGGTGGGGGAATGAAGGTGGCATCTGAAATTGAGGCTCCTCCAATCCAATTTTGGCTTGTCCTGAACTGTCCGGGGATTTTGTGTTTTCCGCGAACACCTTTAAGAAGGACTTTGTGAGCCATTTTTATGAGTCGCGATGATAAGGGTAATTCGTCCAAGGATTTAATTGCCGAATTCAAGGCGCTGATATAGTTTTGGACCTCTTCCCAGTCATCGCGCTGTTCTTCCTCTAGTTCCTCCCTGTCTTGTAATGCTTCTTCGATATTGGTCTTGGTGCCTTCAATTTTACTGGATTTGGTGGCTTCTTTCAAAACATGCATGGAAATGAACAGATCTAGGTTCGGGGTATGCTCGGAGTACATGTCAAGTCTACCCAATTGCCTGTCCGCTTGGCTCAATAGCTCTATTACCTCCATATCATCCAGCGTCCAATCCCTGTTTATCTCTTCGGGAATGAAGCTCTTGAAAGTTCTTTGACTAATATAATTACCTGCTTTAAAATTTTTCATGGCCTTTTTACTAACCCTACGGCTAATTTAAGAAAATTAGTGAAAATTTAAATAAGAGAAGACGGTTTTTAAAATATCAGGAATTTTCTTAAAAGAGAAAATGTCTTTTTAAAGTCTATGAAACAGGGGTTTTCATTTTTACAAAAAAGAAGTTTAACCTCTTTTTCACACGGTCTTTTTCTTTTGCCCAGATGTTTTCCCGAACTTTAATTCTCAAAAAATCAATATGGACTTAGAAGGAAAAGTTGCCTACATCACGGGAGGCACCAAAGGAATAGGATTGGGAATTGCCAGGAGGCTTTTGCAACAGGGCATGAAAGTGGCCATTAGCGGGCGTAGCCGGGAAGGTGTCAACGAAGCCGTAAATCAACTTAATGCGGGCACCAATGTTTTGGGCGTGGTTTCGGACGTGGTTGAATTACAGGATGAAATAGATGCTGTGCAACATATTCTAAAAACGTGGAAGCGATTGGATGTGGTCATGGCCAATGCTGGGGTGGGCCATTTTGCCCCCATAGATGAAATGAAGCCCGAAGATTGGAACCAAATGATAAACACTAACCTGAATGGGGTGTTCCATACACTGAAGGCTTCGGTAGAGGCCCTAAAACTTACCGAAGGCTATTACATGACCTTGGCCAGCTTGGCCGGGACCAACTTTTTTGCCACGGCAGCGGGCTACAATGCCACCAAGTTTGGCGTAGTGGGCTTTACACAGGCCGCCATGCTCGATTTAAGGAAATACAACATCAAGGTCACCACGATCATGCCG
>JAUICT010000056.1 GCA_030429325.1 Bacteroidia bacterium | reverse complement strand
ATCCGCATACAGGGCTTGGATGGTAAGTATACCCAATTGCTTCGTGATGGCTTTCCGTTATATTCAGGGTTTGCCAGTGGACTGAGTCTGATGCAGATTGCACCTTTGGACCTAAAACAGGTAGAGGTCATAAAAGGATCTAGCTCTACCCTTTACGGTGGTGGTGCGATTGCAGGGCTGGTGAACCTTATTTCTAAAACGCCGGAAGATGTTCCAGAACTAAGTTTTATGGCCAATGGCACCTCGGCCCTAGGTTTGGATTTAAGTGGATTTTATTCCCAAAAGTTCAAAACACTGGGGACAACGGTATTTGCCTCCTACAATCTGGGAACCCCATATGATCCTGCGGACATTGGTTTGACCGCCATTCCGGAATTTGATCGTTTTACCCTAAATCCAAAACTTTATTGGTACTTGAACGACCAAACCGAGTTGTTGATCGGCCTCAATGCCATTTGGGAAGACCGCCTAGGTGGAAATATGGACCATGTGAAGGGTAAACCTGTACAAGACCCCTACTTTGAATCCAATGAAACCGAGCGGTTCTCTACCCAACTAGGATTCAAGCATGCTTTTGATGATCAAAATCGGTTAGAGCTAAAAAACAGTTTCAGCTTTTATGATAGAACCATTCAAATTCCTGATTTTACCTTTTCGGGATACCAACGTTCTTCATTTAGTGAAATAAACTTTTCCAATGCTTCTGAAGGCGGACTGGAATGGGTTCTTGGTGCAAACCTTTGGACAGAATATTTCAATGATGTCCGAAACGATCAAGATGGGGCATTGGACCAATCCTACGAGATTTTTGGGTTATTTGCACAAAATGTATGGCCTATAAATGATATTTTATCGCTTGAAACAGGGTTCCGTGCAGATTTTCATTCCGATTATGGTGCAATGGCCCTGCCAAGGATATCCATATTGTACGAGCCAAATCAGGCTCTAACATTTCGCCTAGGCGGAGGTATGGGATATAAAACCCCAACCGTGTTCACCGAAGATGCTGAAAGACTCCAATTTAGGAACGTACTGCCCATTGACGTGGATGAAACTGACCTTGAACATTCCATAGGGGGTAATTTTGACATCAACTACAAATGGATCCCATTTCCGGGAGTAACCATGTCTGTAAACACATTGCTCTTCTATACCAAAATCAACAACCCCATGATGCTGACCCCAAACGGTAATGGTTTCTATTTGTTTGAGCAGTCCAATGGATATGTGGATACAAAGGGTACTGAAATCAACCTAAAGGTTAAATATGGAGATTTAAAACTGTTCACCGGATACACACATGCCAACGTAAAACAACACGAAAATGGAATGAAATCAGACTTTCCTTTGGTGGCCAAACATCGATTGAACAATGTGTTGATGTATGAAAAAGAAGAAGAATTTTGGATTGGTTTGGAAGCCTATTATTACAGTCCGCAGGAGTTAAGTTCGGGAACAACCAGTGAATCTTATTGGATCGTGGGGCTAATGAGCGAAAAAAAGCTAGGGGAGAATTTCTCCATCTTCCTGAATTTTGAAAATTTTCTAGATACAAGACAGTCCCGTTTTGGGGCCATTTATTCTGGGGATTTAAGCAATCCTCAGTTTTTGGACATTTATGCCCCTGTAGATGGCTTTGTGGTAAATGGTGGTTTTAAATTGCGTCTTTGACTACCCACAGGAAGATTTACATAGTTATATTGTGAGCACTAGGGATGCCGAGCTGGCAGGTACAGCGGCGTCCCTTTTCGGGTTTGGTTTATCCTTCAAATCACAAATGTTAGTTGTTAAAACGACATAGGGTACAATTTGAGTCAATAATTAATAAGTATTTCAAGCCATAACCCATAAAGTTGAAAAGAGGGATTCAGAATATAGACAATCTATTTTGCTGAAAATTAAGCAACAAAGAAAAAATGAGGATATAAATTCATTTAAGGTTTTGCAGAGCCATTGTTCAAAGTCGATTACCTATTATCATAAAATTGATTGATCTTATTTATATATAGTGGCATCATAGATGTTCTTATGATTATCGAAAGTTTTGAAAACCACCAATAAAAATGTATGGTACTTATCTGCCAAATTACTTCTAAGAATTTTAAAGGCCTTGGTGATTTGGGCTTCAACCGTCTTGCTTGAAATATTTAGATATTCGGATATTTCATAGTTGGTAAGCCCTTCTTTTTTGCTCAATTCAAATACAGTTCTACACTTGGCGGGCAACTTCTTTATTTCAACATTTAGAATGTCAACCATGCTATTCAACTCCTTTTCGCTTGTTTCCTCAACAACCTCCTTGGTAGCTTCCACATACTTTTTATGAAGGACTAGCATAGCCTTGTCTTTTCTGTAGATATTAATGAATTCGTTATAAACAGATTTGAGTAAAAAACTTCGAATGGATAGCTGCGGATTCAATCTCTTTCGGGCCCTCCAAGTATTCAAAAAAACATTTTGGACAATGTCCTTGGCCATATCCTCGTCCCGTATCAATGAGATGGCGTAGGTATGCATGACTCTATAATAGCTATCCAACAACCGTATATAGGCTTTTTCATTTCCTTTTATAAGATCATTGACCAATACGCTATTTTCATCTATATCCACAGAAAATTGATTATTTACAAGGGTAATATTAAAAATAATAAGGTTATAAAAAAAATAATGAAAAAAAGTTAGGGTATTGAGAATTTGCCTTGTATTATAAAAACATGAGGATAATTGAAAAATGATCACGAGAGAAGAAGAGGCGCTAATTCTGAAGTATTTATTTAAGCTTTCCGATAGAAAAGACTTAGATGAACTTAATGATTGGATTGCCCATGAAAAGAACCAAGCAGCTTTTAAAGCTTATATAAAAACCCATTTTGCAATTTCAATGGCCACGAACGATCCAGAGCTAAATGATGCTAAAGAAGTCTTGTTGAAAACCATCCGAAAGGAAAAAAACATTTTTTATAGAAAAAGGTTTTCATCCATGATTAAATATGCAGCAATTGCACTCCTGTTTTTGATGATTGGGATTTTCACAAGGCAAGACGTCTTCAAACCAGCAAGTGCTCCCATGATTATCCCACGGGAAGATGTAATCACCCTCCAATTAAGCAATGGGGATATCGAGATTATCAATGAGGATGAGGCTTCCAAAATCATCAAGGAAAATGGACAAGTGATCGGAAAGCAACAGGGAAAACAACTGGTCTATCAAAATATTGGACCCCAAACGGGGACATTGACCAATAAATTGAATGTGCCCAATGGCAGAAAATTTAATTTAGTCCTCTCTGATGGAACCAAAGTATATCTTAACTCTGGCAGTTCTATTACCTACCCTATTAGTTTTGAAAAAGACACCACAAGATATGTCTCACTGACAGGAGAGGCTTATTTTGAAGTTGCCCACGATAAAGACCGTCTTTTCATGGTAAACACCCAAGAAGTAGATGTACGGGTATATGGCACTCAATTCAATATTTCCAATTATCCTGAAGATGAAAATGCGGAGGTCGCATTGCTTCAAGGTTCCTTAAGTATGGCGAAATCTGCTGCAAGTAAAGAAATTCAAAACGAGTTGTTCCTAGAACCCGGCTATAAAGGAAGTTTCAATAAAACAGAAAAAGATATCACCCGTGAAAAGGTCAATACAGCGCTCTATACTTCATGGATGACCGGAAACCTTGTTCTCAGAAACGAAACCTTTGAAAATATCATCCGAAAACTCGAAAGGCACTACAACGTAACCATCATTAACAATAACACCAAATTAAGTAGTGAAAGATTCAATGCTACCATAGAAACCAATCAAGAAAGCATTGAGCAAGTATTCAGCTATTTCAAAAAAGTATACAATATTGAATACCGGATTGTAGAAAACAAAATTGTCATTAACTAAATTAAATGCCCATGAGATAAAGCATAACCAACTAAACACCTAGTACCAACCATTTATCAAATAAAAAAATCGGAAAATGCTGGAACACTTTCCGATTAGGTACTCGTGATCACTAAAGTAAGTAACCACAGTAAAAACATTCAAAATTATGAAAAAATCACCAAAGTCAAGGGGCGTGACTCCTTGGCGCTTATCCCAGAGTACAAAAATGAAATTATCCTTCCTGTTTTTCTTGACCATAAGTTTGGTAATGCAGGCTAATTCTTCTTATGCCCAGAACACTAAGATTTCTTTGGACCTACAAGAAGTAACTGTTGGGGAAATAATTGATGAGATAGAAATGACCACGGAGTTCAAGTTCCTCTTCAATTCGAAAACCGTTGATACCAAACGTAGAGTATCCATAAAGGTTGAACACGAACTTATAGAACAAGTACTCGAACTTCTTTTTAAAGAATCCGATTGCTCCTACGAAATAGATGATCGTAAAATTTTGCTCGTAAAAAAGGTGGTCGATAAGAACCCGAAGCCACAAACACCCAATTTAAATGTAGAAAACCTTCAATTTTCAGTCAATGGAACCGTAGCGGATGTCAGTGGCCAGCCTTTGCCCGGAGCCAATATAGCCATTAAAGGAACCACCACTGGCGTTATTGCAGATTTTGATGGAAACTTTTCATTGGAGCTCGAGAGTGGAAACGAAACACTATTGGTTTCCTATATCGGGTTTGCCACCAAGGAAGTGGAAGTCAGGGGGCAATCCACTTTGATGATAGTCTTGGAAGAGAGTGCTTCCGGACTGGATGAAGTAGTGGTCATTGGCTATGGAACACAGAAAAGAAGTGAAATAACCGGGGCAATCTCCACCATTAAAGCAAGTGACCTATCATCGGGCACAAGTAGTGGTGTACAAGAGGCATTACAGGGACGGATCGCCGGGGTAAACATTACGCCTACGAGTGGACAACCCGGTGGGGCTTTGGACATGAGTGTACGTGGGGTTGCCACTTTTGGGAATGGAAACCCTTTATTTGTAATAGATGGAGTTCCTATACTCGGAAGTGAAGTAAGTCGAAATTTTAACCCTCTTGCTTCCATCCCTATGGACAATATCGAGTCCATTCAAATCCTAAAGGATGCATCAGCGTCTGCAATTTACGGTGCCCGGGCGGCCAATGGGGTCGTCATTATTACTACCAAAAGAGGAAGCATTGGCAAAAATCAAATGCAGTTAAAAGTATCCCAAGGAATTTCCAGTGTAAACAAATACTTGCCTTTGATGAATTCTGCCCAATACATTGATTATGCAACCGAGGCATATCAAAATGCAGGACGGCCTATTCCCATATCACTTCAGGAACCCTTACGGTCACAGAACCTTGAAACCAATACAGATTGGCAAAGAGAAGGTTTTAGCAATGGATATTCCCAAAACTATCTTCTTGGAATGTCTGGGGGGAGCGAAAATGCAACCTATGCACTATCAGGAGGTTATTTAAAGCAAAAGGGAACCCTTCCGCAGAGCGGTTTCAAACGATATTCCATCAACATAAACAGTGATTTTAAGTTTGGTAAAAACAAAAAACTAAAGATCGGCGAAACTTTGGGAATAAGTAGATCTAAATGGACCGGAACTTTTAACCAAGCCAGTTATACCATGAGACAACTCCTCCAGCAGTCTCCAACAGTACCCGTTTATGATCCAACTTCAGATGGAGGGTTTGATGGTCCAAGGTTGGAGTATTCGCCAGTAGGAAGACAAAACACCATAGGAATGCTCACATTAACACAGAATGACAGGGAAGAGACTAGAATATTGGGTAGCGTTTTTGCTGAATATGAAATTTTACCCGGTCTTACCAATCGTTTAAGTGTTGCTGGAGATATTTCCTCGGGCAGATCACTAAACTTCACTCCCACTTTTCGTATGGGAGATAGGGTCAATGCTCTTGCAGTTTTGAATGAGGGCAGGTTTGATGATGATACTTGGTTGGTGGAGAATACAACAAGCTTTGAAAAAACCTTTAATGACAAGCATAAAATTACCGCCTTGGTTGGTTTTACCCAACAAAACTCATGGTTTACCTCTACCAACATTCAGGTTAGAAATTTCCAGAGCAACTCATTACGGACCGTTGCCGCTGGTTTCGAGCAAAGAAATATAAGCGGCAATGAATCCGGTTGGGCGCTAAGGTCACAAATGGCTAGACTAGGGTATTCTTTTGAAAACAAATACAACTTGATGGCTGTTGTGCGAAGAGATGGTTCTTCACGCTTTGGCAGCAACAACAGATATGGGGTTTTTCCGTCCATATCCGCAAGTTGGAACATTGCCAATGAGAATTTTATTCGAAAAATTGAGGATGTTTCCAATTTAACCTTAAGAGCCAGTTATGGAGAAGTGGGAAGCCAAGATATTGACAACTTTGCACAATATGCCACCATTAGCCCTAATATTAACTACATTATTGGGACCAGCCAATCTTTGACTCCTGGCGCCACCTTTTTAAACTTGGGAAATCCTAACCTTAAATGGGAGGTAACCACACAGACCAACATAGGTTTGGATATTGGACTTTTTGATCATCAACTGTCCTTTGTAATGGACTACTATGTCAAGGATACCGATGGAATATTGGTTCAGTTGCCTATCCCAACTACTTCGGGGATTAGAAGAAACAACGGGCCATTTGTTAATGCAGGGGCCGTCCAGAACAAGGGATTTGAATTTGCCGCCATCTATAAAAAGGCATTTGACAATGGCTTTAATTACAGTCTATCTGCCAATATTGCAACAAACAGAAATGAAGTCACCTCCCTAAATGAGGGGCAACCCATAATCGCACAATTAAGAAGTGGTAAACAGGCTGCCAACACCATTACCCAAGAAGGAGGAGAAATAGGGGCTTTTTATGGATACGTAATGGAAGGAATTTTTAAAGATCAAGCAGATGTGGACAATCATGCCGAACAATCTGGGTCTTCCCCTGGAGATGTAAAATATAAAGATATAGATGGAAACGGAGTGATCAATGCTCTTGACCAAACGGTTATTGGCAGTCCAACCCCGGATTTCACATATGGGTTTAATGCAAGCATTGGGTTTAAAAACTTTGATATGTCGGTATTCCTTACCGGAAAGCATGGACATCAAATATATAATCTAATTTGGTCGGACCTCAATGAAGGTGAGGGAGACAACAATGCCACAACGGATCAGTTGAGACGTTGGACACCAACCAACACCAATACAAATGTACCAAGGGCAGTAACTGGAAATCCAGGTCAGAATACCAGACCATCTTCCCGTTTTGTCGAAGATGCTTCCTATCTGAGGATACAGAACGTACAACTTGGATACGATTTGAGCAAGTTGGCGGAAAAACTTAACACCACAAAGCTTAGGTTGTACCTGTCCGCATCAAATCTGTACACCTTTACAAAATATAACGGATATAATCCAGAGATCGGAAAATTAACAGAAGGAGGGCGTAGTTCCTTGACGAAAGGGATAGATTTTGCCATGTACCCGATACCACGAAACATCGAAGTGGGCATTGAAGTAAATTTTTAAACATCTCAAAAATTATAGTACCAATTAATTAAAAGATATTCGAAATGAGACCATCAATATATATAGCATTAACTTTATCCTTGGCACTAGCCACTGGATGTAGTAAAGATTTTCTAGATGTGGAACCGCCAAGTTCATTGACCGGTGACACATATTTTAGAGACGCAGCCGATGCAGAAGCATCAATTACTGCCGCCTATTCTTCCGTGCGGAATTTAAACACAAACAATTACGCCAAAATCTCGGAGGCACCATTGAAGGAAATTGTGATCTTTAACACACAAGGATTGGATTTGGATTCTTGGAGTTTTGATGCCAATAGTGCCATAATCGATGATGTTTGGCAAGGAGCTTATGAAGGAATTTTCAGGGCCAACATGGTATTGCAGGAAGTTCCTGAAATTGATATGGAAAAACCCCATCAGGATAGAATATTGGGAGAAGCAAGGTTCTTAAGGGCTCTTTTTTATTGGCAACTCTCTACAGTATTTGGAGAGGTCCCTCTTATTATCGAAGCCAATCCCTCTGATGCATCAGCAGCAGCACTTCCCAAGAGTCCGTTGGAAGATATTCATCAATTAATGATAGATGATTTAAAGAAAGCAAGTGCACTGCTCCCCAAAAGATCTGGGTATGATGACAACCATGTCGGCAGGGCCACTAAAGGAGCTACACAGGCATTGTTGGGCAAAGTGTATTTGTACAAAAAAGATTATCCAATGGCCGAAACTTATTTGGACAGTGTCATAACTTCTGGCGAGTATACGCTACTTCCCAATTTTTCCGACCTTCTGATAACGGACAACAATTCCGAATCCATATTTGAAATTCAATATGAAGATGTATTGGATCAGGGCAGTAGCAGAATCGCAAACGATTATCCACAAGGTCAAGGCGGATTTGCAAACCTATTGCCTACTGATGTTTTGGTTGAGGAATATGAAGACCATGCTGGTGCTAGTGCAATCAATGGAAAAGACCCGAGATTATTCCACTCCATTTTTATTGATGGAGACCCCTATGATGAAGTATCACCCACTTTTCAAAGCGCATGGACCCCTACAGGATTCGCCAAAAAGAAAGGGTCATATCCCATTGTTCGCACCAACAATTACAATCTTGGAAGAAACTTCCCTGTAATTAGGCTGGCCGATGTAATGCTGATGTATGCCGAGGCCTTAAATGAAAACAACAAACCAACCGAAGCGGTGGATGCTATAAATGTGGTAAGGCAAAGGGTAGGAATGCCCGATTTACCAACTATGGATTTCCCAACATCCAACAAGGATGAGATTTTTGATGCAATTGTACATGAAAGAAGGATAGAGTTAGCTTTTGAACATTCCAGGCTTAATGATCTACAACGGTGGGGATTGGCAGAATCAGAACTTGCTTCTGAAGGTTATAGTGCAAGAAACAGATATTTCCCAATACCTCAACAAGAATTGGATAACAACCCTAATTTAACCCAAAACCCAGGATATTAATTATGAAAAGAAGAACATTGATTAGAAAGTTGGGCGTACTTCCCTTAACTGGAGCAATGGCCCAATTAATCCCCTCCAGCTTATACGCAGGAAGGCAAACTGAAACGGCCAAGATTCCAAAGGAACTCGCATTTGAGTCCAAGAAAGGAAAGAGCATCTATGAGAAAATAGGTGTGCGCCCCG